>CANMZY010000090.1:0-10102 GCA_947502425.1 Verrucomicrobiales bacterium | reverse complement strand
TACAGCGGCGGAGTGTGGAGCAAGGCACTGATGTCACAATGGGGTGGCGGTGTCCTTGGCGATGTCTGCCGCGACTTAATCATCCCAATGGTTGGGGATGTTGAAACTTTTTCGCAACCAACAAAAGAACTTCCACGCGGCGAAACAACCCAGGCCCAAAACAGCAAGCAGACCCACCAGACCATCGGGATCACTCTGGTTCTCCGTCATCTGTGCGAAACAAATCATGATGCCTTTCGCCGTTCGGAGCGTACGAAACTGCCGTTCCGGCCAGAGGTTACACCCAGTCAATCCAGACTCAAGGCATGCTTCAGAAGAATCCCGCTCATCAATTTGCCCTGCTCAGATTCGTGTCTGACCTGGGATTACGGTGAAAATGGTGCCAGAGGAGGGAATTGAACCCCCGACCAAAGGCTTATGAGTCCTCTGCTCTACCCCTGAGCTACTCTGGCTACCGGGCGGAAATACTTCACGGACTCCCCGCGCCGTGTCAAACGGAATGATGCGCCGGACGGTTGCTGAACAATCACCATTCACAAAAGGAGACAAAGACAACGAAGGAAAAGACTTTTCGCCTGGAGCGGCCCGACCGAAAACTTAAACCAAATCTCCGCGAAGACCGGTAAAACCAGAGACACTGCGAGGTCACTTCGGCGGCAGACGAATGAAGCCGCCAAATTTCCAGTCGTTCCCGGTACGTTTCATCGAGACTTTTTCCACCCGGCCCACTCCCTCGATATAGACATTCATCTGCATCTCCTCGGCGGAAATCTCGTGCCGATCCAGCACCCGCACGCCGGTGATCGGCGCGACGTCCGACTGGTGCTTGGCGATGATTTCCGCCTCCGTCTTGTTTTCCCAGGTCTTGGCCAGGCGCGCCTGTTCCTCCGGCGAGAGGCTGTCGAGATACGATTTGGGATTGCCCTCCTTCATCGACCAGATGGCCGAGACCAGCGCGGCCTCGGGCGTGGCGTAGCCGGCCAATGTCCAGTTCTCCTTCAAAAACCGGTCCGACGACGCGGCCGCCGGGGCGGGCGCAACCCCGGTTCCAGCGGTGGCGGTTGTCCGGCTCTCCGCGCGCAGCCGCTGATTTTCCGCGCGCAACAGCGCCGCCTCGTTCGTGCCCGCGCGCAACAGCCGTACCTCGCTCCGCAGGCGCAATACGTCCTGCGCCTCGCCGCGCAGCCGCTGCAGTTCCTGCTCGCGCTGCGCGGCTCCGGCATCCACCACCGCCCCGCCCAGCTCGCGCAGTCCTTGCAACTCGGCCCGCAGGGCGTCGTTGTCAGTGCGCAGTTGGGCGACCTGCTTCCAGCCCATGACCGCCGCGCCAGTGGCTACAACGAGCGCCAAAATCGAAACCCAAGACCATTTCATAATCGTGATTTTCCTGACGATGCGCGGCCGGAGAGAGCTATTCCTTGAAATCCGTCTCCGGCTCCTTCAAGTCCGCTTCCTTGATCCAGGTGTTGCGGTAGCGGACGTCATGACCTTCGTTCTGCAGCTTCAATCCGCCCGGAACATCGGTGATGCCCTTGCCGCCATTCCGGCCGCCATCGATCCCGGAGTTCGCGCCGCCCCAGACCTGGTTGATCGGCTGGTTGGTGTGAACTTTCACGCCGTTGAAATACATCGTGACCAGCGCCTTCTCTGTCCGCTGGCCGTCCTTGAAACGTGCCGCGCGAAACGTGATGTCGTAGGAGTTCCATTTGCCCGTGCCGTTGTAGAGATGATACGGCGAGGGCGTTTCATTGATCACTGCGCCCATGCCGTGGCTGGTCTTGTCGCCATCGAGCACCTGGATCTCGTGGCGGTTCTGCAAATACACGCCGCTGTTGCCGCCCTTCTTCATCACCAGGAACTCGATGTGCAGCCGGAAATCGCGATACTCCTTCTTGGTGACGATGTCCGCCGTGCCGAAACGGCCGCCGGCCGCCACCGGGTCATCCGACTGCACCACCGTGCCCTTGTCCACCGGGTCATCGACGATCTTCCATTTAATCGGCAACGAGGATTTGAAGCCGGGGCCTTGCCAGTAAATCCATTTCTCGTCGAGCATCTGGCGGGTGCCGTCGATGATGACCTCGGCGCCCGGCACAGGCGCCGCGCCCACGCCCACGCCCGCCACGGCCAGCGGCCCCGTTCCGAAAAAGGCTCCGAACAAAACCAGTGTTCCAAAGTTGCAGCAGATCGATTTCATGATGGTTGCTTTCATTTAATTTTTACCGGTTACGCAAGAAGTATGCACAGGAAAAATCCTATCCGGCAAAACAAGAATTTTTGATGATTTTCGGGTGCGAAATCCGAACTCCGAGGCGGGCGCATCCGCCGCCCGGAACGCCGGCTTCAGCCGGCAGAAACATCCGACCGCAGCTTGGCCTCCCGCAAATTTCAGCGCGCCGGGGGGCGCACGATTCTGCCGACTGAAGCCGGTGTTCCTGCGCCCGTCATGGTTCCGATGGCGACCCCGCGCTCCCATCGCCCGGCTCCGGCAGCAGGAGGGCGACGCACAGGCCCGGCAGGAAAAGAAAACTGGCGAAGATCAGCGTCTTCTTAAAATCTCCGCCGCTCGAGAGCGTGCCGGAGAAAATCACCCCGCCGGCCGACGCGATGCGGCCGATGTTGTAGCAAAAGCCCGCGCCGGTGGTGCGCAGCAGCGTGGGGAACAGCGGCGGCAGATACATCGTGAACAGGCCGAACACGCCGGAGAAAAATCCCACCAGCGGGAACCAGAACCAGACGAGGGATTCATGGCCGCGCGGCTGGATGAAGGTCAGCAGCATCGCGAGAAAAAATCCGGCGTAACAAATCGCGATGGAATGACGGTAGCCAAACCGCCGTGCCAGTCCGGCGGCAAAGAAGTTTCCCAGGATGCTGGCGGAAATGACGACGAAGAACGCGGTGCTGACGACCTTTTCCTTGGCTGCTGCGACCCACTTGACCGCCTCGGGGCCGCCCGGGGCCGCCCCGGCCGTGTTGAAGAGGCGCGCGTATTCGACCTGCTTCGCGACGGCGAGGTCGGGCAAATTGCGCAGATGTTGCGAGTGCCAGAACATGAAGGCCCACCACGCGGTCAGGCCGGAGGCGCACACCACGATGGTGAGCAGCGTGGTGCGGCGCACCCGGCCCCGGAACAAATCCGCGATGCCCGGCTCCACGCCGCGCGCGCGGGATTTGGCGGCGGCCCATTCCGCCGGTTCCGGGACATGGCGGCGAATCCAGAAAACCATCAGCGCCGGCAGCACGCCGACCAGAAAAATGGCCCGCGGATAGACCTGTTCCAGCCAGGGCGGCGGCGTGGCGGTGAACCAATGGACGGCCTGCTTCAAGGCATCCTGCACCGAGGTGGACGCGCCCGCATAGACCGTCACGCACGCGAGCAGCACGCCGAGATTGACGCCCGTTTGCAGCACGGCGGCCATCCACGGACGCCATTTCTTCGGCCACGTTTCTGAAAGGAGCGACGAGCCGACCGCCCATTCGCCGCCGATGCCGAGCGCGGCGACGAACCGAAAGATGAGCAACTGCCACCACGTTTGCGCGAAGAAGGACAGCCCGGTGAAACACGCGTAGGTGAGAATCGTCAGGCTCAACGAACGGCTGCGTCCAATCTTGTCGCCGAGCCGTCCGAAAAAACCGCCGCCCAGCGCCCAGCCGATCAGGAACGCGCCCTGAATCCAGGAACTTTTCTCCTTCACCATCGCGTCCGCCGGGCTGCTGGCGTCGAGCAACTGCATCACGAACACGCCGGCCACCAACCCGTAGAGATGCATGTCCAGCCCGTCGAAAAGCCAGCCCAGCCACGCCGCCAGCCCGGTCTTGCGCTGCTGCGGAGTCAGGTCGCGCAGATGTTTCGCCTCCGGCGCGGCCGCCGGCAGGCCGGGTGTTGGCAAAATAGTTTCGCTCATCAGAAATTGGTTCGGGTGGAAGGTAGCGGGATGCGGTGAGGTCGTAAATGTGAAAGCGGGTGAGGGGGAAGTTCTCAGTGCTCAGTGCTCAGTGCTCAGTCGTCAGTGCGGGCGCTCCACTGAGCACTGAGCACTTCCCCTCCCCTACTCCAGGCTCGCGCAAACCAGTGAGTTCTCCGCGCGGGCGAAAATCCTCCGGTTCGCGAAGGCCGGATGCGACCACGTCTTGCCGGTCAATTGTCCGCGCGACAGTTCGCGATATCCCTGGGGCGTGGCCTCGGCGAGAATCAGCTCGCCATACTCGTTCAACAAATACCAGACGCCGTTGCCGGCGTTGTGCGTGACGCTGGCGTGCGCGAATCCGCCGAGGCGCGTCACATTCGTCACCGCCCACATTTTTTCACCGGTCGCGATGCTGATGCAGCGGAACTCGCCGCATTCCCCCTTGATCTTGCCGTCATGGTTCACGCCGTAAACGTGATCGCCATCCAGCACCGGATTGCTGTGCAGGCTGTTCAACGACGGTAAGTCCCACAGCACCTTGAAGCCCGGCGCGTCCTTCCCCAGTTGCAAGGTATGCACCGTTTCGCGATCCGATCCGATCAGCAGCAGATTTTTTTTAGCATGAAAAATCGGCGTCATCACGGCCTGCTTCCACGCCAGCACGCGCGGTTCCCGCCAGAAGACCCGGCCCGTCGCCGGATCGAGCGAAGCCAGCGCGTCGCCCGTCCACACGATCAACTGCCGCGTCCCGCCCGATTCGATGACGGTGATCGACGCATAACCAGCCTCGTCCGAAAGGCTGCGCCAGACTTCCTTCCCGCTCTCGCGGTCGAAGGCCATGACCGTGGCATTCGCCTGCCCGCCCGCCTGGATGATGACCAGCCGCCCTTCGAGCAATGGCGCGTTCGCCAGCCCCCAATCCGGCAGACGCGCCTGAAACTCCTGCCGCAAATCGTGGCTCCAGAGGATTTTTCCGTCGCGCACGTCCATGCAGAAAAAATTTCCCATCGCGCCGAGGGTATAGACTTTTCCGTCGCGCACTGTGGGCGAGGAACGCGGGCCGTTCTCGTAACCGCCCTTCAACTTCAACGCGCACGGATAGGCGTTCGTCCAGAGCGGCCGGCCGTCGAGCGCGGAAAAGCACAGGACGCGCTCCGTGTCCTGCGCGGCCAACGGCGGCTTGAGGCGGTCGAGCACATAGAGCCGGTCTCCGGCCACGCTCGGCCCGCTGTAGCCGGTGCCTATCGTCTGCTTCCAAAGAATTTTGGGGCCGTCCTTGGGCAGAGACTTGGGCAGGCCCGACTCGTTCCAGACGCCGTCGCGCGCCGGCCCGCCACGCCACTCGGGCCAGTCGGCAGCGGAAAGAGCGGACGCGGTGAAGGCGAGAACGAAAAACAGGCGGTGCATCGGGAACATGGATGAAGTCTTTCGCAAAAGATTCGGAAAAGCAATCTCGGCGGCACCGCGAGGGCCGGTCACGGGGCCGGCTTTTTCACCGTGATGTCCCGCTTCTTCAAGGCCGCTTCGATTGCGGCGCGGTCGGTCCGGTTCGTGTCGATCAGCGCGGTGACGCGGCTTTGCTTGAATTCCGCCGTGGCCGCGGCGACTCCATCAATTTTGAAAATCGTCTCGTAGGCGGCCAGGCTGCAGGCTTTGCAATCGAGGACGAAGACGGGGATTTCGATGCGCGTGAGCTTGTCCTTCGGCGTCGGATCAAGCGGGGCAATGCCGATCGTGTGGCGCGAGGCGTTACGGAGAATTTCGTTAAAGCGCTCGACAATTTTCTCCGGCTTCGTCCCCTTGAAGGCCACCACCGGATCGTAACTGAAGACGGCCTCGGCGTGGTTGAAGTCCAACCGGACGAGTTTCACGTCCGGAATCTTTTCCAGCGCGGCGCGGAGGTCGGCCTCGCGGTCCGGGGCGAAGAGGCCGGTCACGCGATGCTTGAACTCCTGCGGTTCGGCGGGCTTATCCGCGGCGGCAGTGATCCAGGCGGACAGGCAGAGGGCGGCGGTGAGGTGGAGTGGATTCATCGGGTTTGAAAGAGCCGGCTTTGGACCAGTTCGTGGAGGAGGGTGCAGAGGCCGCCGCCCTGTTTCTGCGCGCGGGCGACGAGGGCGGCGATTTCGTCGCGGTCGCTGAAGGTGATGTTCCGGCCGGTGGAGTAGATGGCGAACTGCTCGGCCAGGTTCTTCAGCAACGGCGTCTGGTCGGCGGCGAGGAGGGTTTGCAGTTCGCGGATGCCGGCGAATTTCCGTCCGTCCGCTAGCTCGCCGCCCGCGTCCACGGGCGGGCCGAGCTTGAAGCCGATGCCGATGAACGGATCGATGGAGCCGCGTGGCGCGGAATCGCCCGCGCCGATGGACCGGTAGCGTTCGCGATAGCCGCCGATGACATCGAACGACTCGAGCGCGAAGCCGGGCGGGTCCATTTTCAAATGGCACGAAGCGCAGGCCGGATCATCGCGGTGCTTGGCGAGTTGCTCTCGAATGGTGGTCGTGCCGCGCACGTCCGGCTCGACGGCGGGCGTGTTCGCCGGCGGCGGTTCGGGCGGCTGGCCGAGGAGGCGCGCCATCACGAACGCGCCGCGCGGCACGGGCGAGGTGGTCGTGCCGTTCGCGGTTACTTTCAGGACCGCGCCCTGCGTGAGAAATCCGCCGCGCGGACAGTCCTTCGGCAGCGTGACGCGGCGGATTTGCGGGCCGCTCACGCCGGGGATGCCGTAGTGGGTCGCCAGCCGCTCGTTCAGCATGGCGAAGTCCGAGCGCATGAGATGGCCCGCGTCCAGGTTCTGCGCGATGAGTTCCCGGAAATAGGCGCGCGTCTCGGCGACCATCGCGTCCTGCAGGTAAGGGTTGAACTCGGGATAAAGTTTTTTGTCCGGATCATTCGCGGCGATGGCGCGGAGCTTCAGCCACTGGCCGGGAAAATCCTCGATGAACCGCTGCGCCTTCGCGTCCTTCAGCATCCGCTCGGTCTCGGCGCGCAGCACTTTTGTGGTGTGCAATTTTCCGGAGGCGGCAAGCGCCAGGAGCGGCGCGTCGGGCATCGAGTTCCAGAAAAAATACGAGAGCCGGGAGGCGAGCGCGTAATCGTCCAGCGCGCCGGCCGGCTCGACGTGGTAGAGAAAATCCGGCGAGCACAACGCAGCGCGGCAGGCCCAGCGCAGCGCGGTCTCGAAGCAGTCGCCCGCCTTCAGCCGCTCCTCGACCTTCGCGACATAGGCCCGGCGCACCTCAGCGGAGACCGGGCGGCGAAACGCTTTCGGCAAAAATGCGGCCAGCAGTTTGTCCGCGTCCACCAGCGGCTGTTCGCTCCGCACCGTCCACAGGCCCTTGTCCGGGTCGGGGCGGTTTTTTCCCGCGCCGATCTGCCGCACCTTCAAGCGCGCCGGCGCGCGCCCGGCGTTATTCGTGTTCGCCTTCCAATCCACCAGCGGCAGTTCGCCGAAGAGCGTGCGATGCGCCACCGGCGGCCAGACATCATGGAGCGGGCCTTCAATGTCGAGCCAGTCGCATGCGATGCCCGGCCCGGTGAACGCCATGGCGCGGCCTTTGCGCGAGTAGTTGGCGACGGGCGCGAGCGAGGCGACGTTGAAGCCGATGAGTTCATTGTGATTCATCCACGTCATCACCTCGTGCTCCTTGGACTCCATGGACGGCGCATCGTAGTAGCCGAGCACGTAGCTCGGATGCTGCCCGCCCCGGCCGTCGCCGGTGAGCTGCACGACGGACAACCGAGCCGCCTCGGTGCCGCGCGAGGGCAGCACCGCGCCCTTGTCCCACTGGAAACTCCAGAGCGAGGTGCGCACGCGATACCGGCCCGGATAAATGGTGACGTGCGCGGCGAAATACGGGCTCATCGATTCGTCCTCGTGCCGGAAAAGCCCGACGGTGCTGTCGCGCGAGAAGGTGCCCATCCGCTCATGCACGCCTTCGTCGATGTGACTGCCCGGCTCGCCCGCCGGCGGAAATTCCGGGTCGATCTTTTTGTCGCGGAGCAGCACGCCGTCGCCGTTCAAGACGACGTGCGCGACGAATCCGCCCCCCTGCACCAGCGAGAGCCGCGCCTTGCGCACGGTCGGCGGCTGCGGCTGCGTGGCGATGGCGAGATCGAGCGTTTTGTCCACCGCTTCGACATACTTCGCGAGGTTGACGTGCGAGATGTCGAGCGCGTCGCTGTTGTTGTCGAAGCCGTGCGCCGAACCGTCCGGCGGCAGGTCGCCCGACAGCGCGAGGCCCGGCAGGTCGAACAGATCGCGCATGGTGTTTTCGTACTCGGCGCGCGTGAACCGGCGGACGCCGGTGCGCGGTTCGCCGGCGAGTTTCAGCTTCTCCGCGCCGATCAGCGAGTCGCGCAGCCCCTTCGTCACCGCCGTGGTTTCGCCTTTCGTCGGCCGCGCTTTTTTCTTCGGCGGCATCTCGCCGGACTCGATGCGGTCGTGAACCTTGACCCAGCGCGCGAACGTCTCCGCGTCGGCGAAGTCCGGCTTGAGCGCGGTGAGGTCGAGGTTCCCCTTCTTCGTCTCCGCGTCGTGACATTCGGTGCAATGCTTTCCATAAAATGCCGGCGCTGCCGGCTGTTTCACTTGCGCAGAAGATGAAAACGCGACCGTGACGAAAAGAGCCAGGCAGGTGAGTGGACGTGTCTTCATCGGAGCGATTGGTGCTGGCTGATGTGCATAGTGGTGTCGAGTGCGTGGTCAATACGGGTATCAGACTTCGCTCAGCGGAGAGGTCGCGTCGCCGAAACGATCAAGTCGCACGCCCATCTTGTTCATCAGCGAGAGGTAGAGCCGGCATATTTTGCGGTCAGGATCTTTTTCATAGTTGATCACCCGGCCGGTTTTGATTTGGGCGCCGCCGCCGCCGAGCAGGAGCACCGGCAGTTTGTCCACGCGGTGATCGCCGGTGAGCATGCTCGAAAGATAAACGAGCATGGTGTTGTCCAGCAGTGAACGGTCCCCTTCCTTGATGGCCTCGAGACGACCGGCAACGTAGGCCACTTGTTCCAGAAAAAACCGGTTCACTTTCAGCCAGTTCGCGCCGCCGACGTGCGACAGCAGGTGATGGATGTCGCTGACATTCAAGTGGGGAAAACGGAGCTGCGACCAGTCGTTGTTCAGCTTGAGCGTGCAGACGCGCGTGGTGTTGTTCTGGAACGCCAGAATCATGAGGTCGCACATCAGCCGCATGTGCTCCTGGATATTCTGCGGAATGCCATCCGCCGGACGATCCTTGTCATCGGGGCGCGCCAAAGTGGGACGCCAGCCTTGCAACTGACGCTCCTGGCCGGCCCGCTCGATTTTTTGTTCCACCTCGCGCACGGCGGTCAGGTACTCGTCCACGCGGCGGCGATCGCGGGTGCTCACCCGCGCGCTCAGACTGCCCGCCTCACTGAGCACGGAGTCGAGAATGCTGCGGTCGGCCCGGCCCGGTTCGTCGCGAAAGAGACGGTCGAACGCCAGCGCGGGGAACAGTTCCAGCGGGGTCGGCGTCGTCGGCGAACTCCACGAGATGTGGGAGCTGTAGATCATCGAGTAGTCCTTGTGGACCGACGGCAGCGAAGGCTCGCAGCCCAGCACCAGGCTGGGAACTTTTGTCTGGCCGCCGAGCCGCTGGGCGATGATCTGGTCCATGCTGGTGCCGGAGAGGACCGCACCGCCGGGAGCGAGATGAGCGCCGCTCAGAAGCTGGCCCGTCTGCGCGCTGTGAATCCCGCCGATCTGGGCCTCGGGATTGAACAACCCTTCAATCAACGTCATTTTTTCGCGCAGCGGCTGGAGCGGTGTCAGCACCTTGCCCAGTTCCATCTGCGCCCCCTGCCCTTTGGCCCACCACTCGTGGCTCGCAAAGCCGTTGCCGGAAAACATGACCGCCAGCCGCATCGTCGGCTGGCCTGTGTCGCCGGCCGGTCGCCCGCCTGCGATCAGCGGCAGCGATTCCAGCCAGGGCAACGCCATGGTGACGCCGACGCCGCGCAGAAATTGACGGCGGCTCCAGTGATTTGGCGGGGTAGTCTGATTCATGATTCTTGCTCCATATATATGATACACGTCACTTCACTTCAATCGTTCGCGTCGGCGTCGGCTCCGCGCCGGGATCGGAACTGCGGGCTGGCGACCACGGCCAGGATGGCGGCGGAGACGCGGCCTTCGCTGCGGTTCAAAGCGGCAGCCATGTCGTCGAGCAACG
>CANMZY010000089.1:0-10157 GCA_947502425.1 Verrucomicrobiales bacterium | reverse complement strand
GGCCGAAGCTGGTTTGGCCCAGGGTGAAGGCGAGCCAAGTGAAGGTGAAGGTGAGCCAAGTGAAGGTGAAGGTGAGCCAAGTGAAGGTGAAGGCGAGCCAAGTGAAGGCGAAGGTGAAGGCGAGGGAAAAGGTGAGGGTGAGGGAAAAGGCGAAGGTAAAGGCGAAGGTAAAGGCGAAGGTAAAGGCGAAGGTAAAGGCGAAGGTAAAGGTGAAGGCAAGGGCAAGGGCAAGGGCAAAGGCAAGGGCAAAGGCAAGGGCGAGGGCGAGGGTGAAGGCCAGGGCGAGGGCAAGGGTAAGGGCAAGGGTAAAGGGACGCCCGGTCCTCGCGGGAGCGGTGATGGCGGCAACTGGACCGGTGCCGGTGGCGCTGATGGTCCGCGCCGCTCGGTGGCTGGCACCGGACAATTTACCGCCTTGCCCAAGCGGGACCGCGCGGCCATCCGGCAGTCCCAGCAGGAAAAGTATCCCCAAGAATACGGCCCGCTCATCGAGCAGTATTTGAAAAACCTGTCGGATCAGGCGGGCCAATAATCCGGAGCATTTTAATATGAAATTCTACATTTTTTTCTTGGGCGCGTCCTTGCTGGCCGGCCCGGTGTTCGGCGCGGACAGCGGCCCGGCGGCGGTGCGGGACACCGTGACGGTGGACGCGAAGACGGAACTGGTCATCAAGGGGGCTTTGAAATGGCTCGCCACCAAGCAGGCTCCCAACGGCGCGTGGGGTGTCGAGCCGCAGGAGTTGCAGCATCCCGTCGCGATGACGGCGTACACGCTGATGGCGTTTCAGGCGGCCGGCCATCTGCCGGGCGAGGGTGAATACGCGAAGAATGTTTCCCTCGGCATGCAGTATCTGCTCGACTCGGTCCAGCCTGATGGGTTGATCGGCAACCGCAACGACGGGCAATACATGTACAGCCACGGGGTGGCCTCCATCGCCTTGGCGGAATTATACGGGCAGACCAAATCGGCCGCCGCCCGGCCCAAGCTGGAGAAAGTCATCAAGGTCATCGTCAGTTCTCAAAACGAGGAGGGCGGCTGGCGTTACCGGCCCGTAGCGCGCGAGGCGGACATCTCCGTGACCGTGCTGCAGGTGGTGGCGTTGCGGGCCGCCAAAAATGGCGGCTTGGACGTGCCGCAGAGCACCATCGACAACGCCGTGAAATACGTGAAGCGCTGCTTTCATCCGGGCACTGGCGGGTTCACCTACCAGCCCGGGCAAAGCCCCGGCTTCGCGCGCACGGCGGCGGCCATCTATTCCCTCCAGGTCTGCGGACTCTACGACGACCCCCTCGTCAAAAAGGGTTCGGACTATCTGATGAAGGAGTACAAGGAAGGCCAGACTGAATACTGGACCTACGGAAATTTTTACGCCGCCCCGGCGCAATACATGCAGGGCGGTGAGACGTGGGCGAAGTGGTACGGCAAGCTCAACAAAACGCTGCTCGCCAAGGTCACGACCAAGAATGACACCTCGTTTTGGGATCATGCCAAGACCGGTCTGGATGGCGGGGGCGCCGTCGGCCCGGTTTATTCGACCGCGGTTTACACCATGATTCTCTCCATGCCCTACCATTACATTCCGCTCTACCAGCGGTAGTCGTGGCGCGGGCGGTTCTGCGGGCGGAGGAGTTGTTTCCCCCATCGTTGCCTTGGTCTGCGGGCGAAGAAAACTTTCTCGACGCCAGGACGGACTTGGTTTTTTCGTCAAGTCGGGCCGGGCTGGGAAGCAGAGCTGACAATGAACGCATGGGGCAAAGGTTGTGATGATCGGAAACAGGCTGGGATGGCGCGGTCGGGCGCGGCGTCCACCGGCCGGAGGTTTTTTTCACAATCCCCTCCGCCGCGCGCTCGAAAATCAGGCCGTCCGGGTGGCAGGGTTGAGGTTTCCATGCTCCGGTTTAACGACGAATTCATTCCCCTCGGAGCCGGCGCGGAGTTGACCGGTCTCGACCAGTTGGCCTGGCTTTTTCAGCACGGCCGTCCCACCGAAAAGGAGCCGGCGCTCCGCCAGTTGATCCTCGCCGCCACCGAGACGGTGCTTGCCGCCTGTCTGGACGCCACCGACCCCGCGACCGTGCAACTCGCCGCCGCCGGCTTGTGGGAATGCTGGCTTAACGAAAAAGGTCCGGAGGCCCGGAGGCGCATGGATGAGGGCGTTGAGCGTCTGTTGGCGGGCGATCTGGCCGCCGTGCAAAAAACCTTCCACGGCCTCTCCGTGAAACATCCCGACTGGGCCGAGGCCATCAACAAAAAGGCGCCGTGCTCTACCTGCGCGGGCGGCGGGTGAAAGCCTCGCGCTCTGCCGCCGGGTCGTGGAGATGAAGCCGCACCACTTCGGCGCCTGGAGCGACATGGCCCTCTGCGCGGTGCAGTTGGAATACTGGCACACCGCGCTGGACGGTGCGAAACGGGCCTTGAGCCCCCAGTCCGGCGCTGCCGTGAACCTGGAAACCATCCGGCTCGCCAAGTCCAAACTGGCCGCGCCTTGATTGTCTCTACCTTTTTTGGAGTTTGATGCTACGTTCGCGCCTCATGAATCAGATGATTCTCCTGGCCGCCCTTGCCAGCCTCGTCGGCGCGTTTCCGGCGCTGGCGCGCGTCGGGGAAGTGCAGACGCGGGAAGGAAAATATCACGAAGGCCAGGTGCGGTTTACGCGGGAGGGCCTGGTGGTGATCAACGCCAGCCTGGATTCGGTGACGCCGGTGGGCCTGACCAATCTGGCCCGGGTGATCTTCCAGACCAACGACGCTTTTTACGGCCTGGAGGCTGCCGACGAATCAGTCGAAACCCTGCCCGAGATCTGGCAGGAGGCCGACATTGGCAAGGTGACCCTGGCCGGCAGCACCCGGCACATTGGCGGCGTCTTCACCGTGCGCAGCTCCGGCTTGGACATTGGCGGCGAGAACGATTCTTTCCACTACGTTTACAAGGCTGTCACCGGCAACACGGAAATCGTCTGCCGCGTGGTCAGCGTTCAGTACACCGATCCGCTGGCCAAGGCGGGGCTGATGGTGCGCGACGGCCTCGCCGAATACTCGCGCCAGGTCAGCGTCGGCCTCACCGCGTGGCGGGGCGGATTCTTCCAGACCCGCGAACGCGAGAGCACCCGCGCGAACGTGACCATGTATCGCGAGAACTATGCGCCGCAATGGATCAAGCTGCGCCGCGAGGGCTCGCAGTTCACCGGCTTCCAGTCGAAAAATGGACGGCAGTGGACCATGGTGGAGCGCGTGACCGTGCCGATGAACGAGAAAGTTTTCGTCGGCCTGGCCGTGGCCAGCGCCCGGGAGTTCGCGCTCAACTGGACGACCATTGACAAGGTGCGCGAGGCTCCCTCGCTGTTGAATGTTGATTTTCTTCCCCAGGTGGAGCTTGTCAGCGGCTCGATGCTGTCCGGGCGCATCGATTCGATCAACGATCAGGAAGTGAATTTTTACGGCTCTTATCGCAGCGTGACCGTGCCGACGCGCGCGGTTTCGCGGATTTTCTTTCAATGGCTGCCGGTGGAGATGGCCGACAAGGTCCGGGGCGGGCGCACCGGTGTGCTGCTGGGGGATGGCGATTTTTTCGACGGCGAGTTCAAGGTTGTCGATAAAAACAAGCTGACCATCAGTTCGGTCCTGTTCGGCCTGCGCGCGTTCGAAATGAACAACGACCTGATGGCGGCGGTGTTCCGCCGGGGCGCGCCGGTCCGGCCCGTGTTTGAAGTGCGGACGACGGATGGATCCATCTGGCTGGCGACCTCGCTCGCGCTAGCCCGGGACGAAGTGGTGCTGGAGGAAAGCGCGCTCGGCCGCGTGCGGATTCCCTCCTACGAGCTGGCGGAAATCCGGCGCCGCTGATCAGGCGCGCACCCGGTAAACCAGGAACAACTCACCCCGCACCCGCTGCATCGACTTCAATTCCAGCCGCGCGGCGTCGGCGAGTTTTTTCGCGCCGCTCCCGTCGGCCGGCGTCGGCGCGGCGCGGCCGCCGAGCAGCAGCGGGCAGAGTGTGAGATGAACTTCATCCACCAGTCCGGCGCGGAACAGCGCGTCGTTGAGTTCGCCGCCGCCTTCGCAGAGCAGTCGCCGGACGCGCCATTTTTTCCGGAGCCAGCGCAGGGCCAGCGCAAAATCGATCTGCTGCGCGCCGCAAATTTTCACCGCGTCGGCCAGGGCGCGGAGCCGCGCTAGCTTTCTCGGCCCCGCGCGGCGCGTGGTCAGAATGAGAATAGGTGAGAAGCGATGCCGGAAAATTTCCGCGTGCGGATCGATGGAGCCGGAGCCGCTCACGATCACCCGCAGATTGTATTCGGCCAGTCCCCGCCGCCGCCGCCGCTCCCGAAATTTTTTCGGGCCAGGCCCCATGTTCACCGGAAACGAATCGACTGTGCGCGCCCCGGCCATCACCGCGTCGGCCCCGGCCCGCAGTTGCAAAAGCATGTCATGATCGCGCCGGCTGCCAAACGGAACGTAGCGCCGGCTGGCGGGCGCGATTTTTCCGTCCGCCGTCGCAGCCACGTTCAGAAGAACGAACGGACGCGCGGCGGCCGGTGGTTTTTGCAATCTGGCTTTTGCGCTCATAAAATCAGCATGGCGTCGCCGTAGCTGAAAAAGCGGTAGCGCGCGCGCACGGCCTCGGCGTAGGCCGCGAGCAGCAACTCGCGCCCGCGCGTCCCGCCGGGCGCGGCCAGGGCGCTGACCAGCATGAGCAGCGTGGAACGGGGCAGGTGGAAGTTCGTCACCAGCGCATCGACAATTTGAAAATCGCGCGGTGGATGAATGAAAATATTCGTGCGGCCCCCGCCCGCGACGAGCCGCCCGGCGTGGCGCGCGGCCACGCTTTCCAACACCCGCACCGTGGTGGTGCCGACGGCGATGACGCGGCGACGTTTTTTTTTGGCGTCGTTCACGGCCCGCGCGGCCGGCTCGCCGATGAAGAACCGCTCCTCGTGCATGACATGTTCGGAAATCTTTTCGGCCTTCACGGGCGCGAAGGTTCCCGGCCCCACATGCAGTGTGACGAAACAAATCTCCACTCCGAGCGCGCGGATTTCGTCGAACAACGCGGCGGTAAAATGCAGGCCGGCTGTCGGCGCGGCCACGGATCCGGGCGGGTTCGCGTACACGGTCTGATAACGCTCCAGATCATCCGGGAGCAGATTGGGTGCGGCCCGCCGGATGTAGGGCGGGAGCGGCGTTTCACCCAATGAATCCAGTAATTTGCTGAGGTCGGCGGTGCCGGTGAACACGAGGCGGCGATGTCCCTCGTCATTGATCTCGACGACCCGGGCGCGCGTTTCGGTGATCTGGCCTGCGGGAGTCTTGATCAAAATTTTCGTCCCCAGGCGCGCGCGCTTGCCGGGGCGCAGCATGGCCCACCAGTCGTTCACCGCGTTTTCTTCGAGTAGCAGCATTTCCAGTTCGCCACGCGAAGTTTCATTGATCCCGCGCAGGCGCGCGGGAATCACGCGCGAGTTGTTCAGCACCAGCAGATCGCCGGCGCGGAGAAACTGGGTCAACTCGCGAAACCGATGATGCGTGACCGCACCGGTCGCGCGGTGCAGCACGAGCAGGCGCGACTGGTCGCGCTGCGGCGCGGGGGATTGCGCGATCAGTTCTTCCGGAAGCGGAAAGTTGAAGTCAGCAGTCAGCACGCGGCGAGTGTGTCTTTTTTTTGTGGGCTGACCAAGTGAAAGCGGAGCCAGGGGAGTTGGGCTGGGCGGTGAATAACTTTTTGTATAATCAATCAAAAAAAGTTTGACCTCAGGTAGAAAACGGTAAGAATCGGGTCGTAACGGTAAGTTGAGGGACAAGATGGTTCCTCGCCCCGAATCAGCTATGGCAACAACAGATTCCAAACTCCCTGAGTTTCACGGGGAATTTTCCTTCGGGATCGACGGGAGTCGGCGGGTGATGATCCCGGCGAAGTGGCGGCCGAAGGATCCGGGGGTGGAGTTTCATGTGATCCTCTGGCCGATTCAGACGAAGGAATACCTGTTGGTGCTGCCGCCGGAACGCTGGCAGTTGCTCTTGGAAAGACTGAAGGGCAACTCGATCAACAATCGCGGGCTGGCGGCGTATGAGCGGGAAATTGCGCGGAGTTCGGCCGTGCTGGAGCTGGATAAAGTCGGGCGCTTCTGTCTGCCGGAAAATTTGGCCGAGCAGGCCGGCATCAATGGCGAGG
The DNA here is from genome assembly GCA_947502425.1 of Verrucomicrobiales bacterium. GTDB lineage: Bacteria > Verrucomicrobiota > Verrucomicrobiia > Limisphaerales > SIBH01 > SIBH01. Next base: position 3,987 of record CANMZY010000089.1, on the reverse strand, counting down.
CGTTTTTTGTCGGGCGCCTAAACAAGTTTGAAATCTGGAATCCGAAGCGCGCCAAGGCAGCGGCGGCGGCGGATGTTGCGCTGGTAAACGAAATCGCTGGATCAATCGAGCTATGAGACCAATGGAATTATTGACGATGGGAAACAGTGTTCAGGCATCGAAGGATCATCCCAGCCGTTACAAGATGACCCGACGTGCTTTGTTGCCGAAGTTCGGCGCGGAGAAAAATTCACCGCCCGGCCGGGCCGGGACGGAACAACCAACATCGCAAGCCATGAAAACTGAAACAGCCGACCTGGCGGCGCCTGCGCCCAAGAAGACATCGGCCCCGCGTCCGGCTGGATTCCCGCTGGCCCGCTGGGTGTTTCAGCGCCATCCGTTCGTGCCGCGCGCCGTCACGGCCGCCATCCGGCCGGCGGTGCAGAGCGAGCTGTCCCTCGCCGCGGTGAAGGTTGTTCGGAACGACTTGAGTGATGCCGATCTGGAACTGGTTCCCCTGGGCCAGGCGACGGCGCCGTTTGCGCCGACGGCCCCGCGTGCGATCACGCGGATGTGGGACCGGTTGACGGCCCAGTTGTTCGGGGCGGGGAAGGCGTAGGCAACTTTTAGGAGCCATGCAACGTGTCCGATTACGACCACAGCCCGGTGATGGTGGCGGAGGTGCTGGCGGCGCTTCAGCCCCGGCCGGGCGGGCGGTATGCCGACGGCACGCTCGGTGGGGGTGGGCACGCGGCCTCCATTTTGGCGGCGAGTTCACCGACTGGATGGCTGTCTGGGTGTGATCGCGATGGCGCCGCGGTTGAGGCGGCCGGGCGGCGGCTGGCCGAATTCGCGGGCCGGTTCGAGATCCGGCGGGGAAATTTTTCGGAGCTGGTGGAATGGGCCGGGCCGGGCAGTTGCGACGGGGTGCTGCTGGACTTGGGCGTCAGTTCGCCGCAGCTCGACCGGCCGGAGCGGGGATTTAGTTTTATGCAGATCGGAAACCTGGACATGCGGATGGATGACCGACAGTCGCTGACGGCGGCAGAACTGGTGAACACGGCGTCGGCGGATGAACTGGCCCGGATCTTTTGGGAGTTGGGCGGCGAGCGCGAGTCGCGGCGGTTCGCCCGGGCGATCGAGCATGACCGGAAGCTGCGGGCGTTTGAGACGACGGGACACTTGGCGGATTTGATCGGGCGGCTGGCTCCGCGGCACGGGAAAAAATCCCATCCGGCCACGCGGGTCTTTCAGGCGCTGCGGCTGGCCGTGAACGACGAAATGGGTTCGTTGCGGCTCGGCCTGGCGGGCGCGGTCAGACTCTTGCAGCCCGGCGGCCGGCTGGCGGTGATTACGTTTCACTCGCTGGAAGACCGCACGGTGAAGGAATTCGGCCGGGAGCGGACGCGTGAATACACCTTCGAGGACGGGGTGGATGTGCCGGAGCTGCGGCGGCCCTGCACGCCGGAGCTGCGGTGGGTGGCGCGCAAGGCGGTGGCGCCCGGCGCGGCGGAAGTGGCGGCCAATCCGCGCTGCCGCAGCGCGCAATTGCGGGTGCTGGAGAAAATTTAATGGCACGGAATCGAAAACATCAGTCGGCGGCGGTCCGGTTCGTCCCGGGCTTGTGGTGCGTCTTAGGTGTAATCGTCATCGCCGCCGTGTCGGTCGGCTTCGTCTGGCATAAGCGCCAGATCCAGGACCTTGGCCGGCAGATTCGCGATGGCGAGATCAAACTGGAGAAGCTGCGCGAGGCCAATGGCAAGCTGGGTCGGCAGTTGATGACCCTCCGCTCACCGCAGTTCCTGGACAAGCGCATCAAGGAACTGAACCTCGGCCTTGTTCAGCCCGCGCCCTCGCAACTGCTGCGCCTTGTGGAGCTGCCGATGGAAACGGCCACGCCGGTGCCCGCGCCGCCGCCGCCGCTCTATGCGGCCCGGCAGACCGGCCGCAGCGATAGATGATTTTTTTACCGCCGCCCGTGACGCCGTCGGAGAGGAACCGATCGGCACGGGCGGTTGGTAAAGTTTTACAATGGTTCACAATTCACAACGCCGCCTGAAGGTTTTGACGTTCCTGCTCGGAGCGTGCTTTGCGGGATTGTGTGGCCGCCTGGTCTATCTCCAGGTCTTTCGTCACGAAGAGCTGCACGGGGTGGCCCGCACCCAGCATCATCGCCTCATCGTCAAGGCGCCACTGCGGGGCGACATCCGTGACGCGCGGGGCAACGTCCTGGCCACAAGCGTGCGCGTGGCCACTGTCTGCGTCGATCCCGCGCAGCTCGTCACCACCAATGCCGATTATCGCCCGCCGATGGCCCGCCTCCTCGCGCCGCTTTTGAAGATGACCGAGGCCCAGCTCAACCAGTCCTTCTCTCGGATCTGGCGGACCAACGAACAGGGCCAGACGGTGACGAACCATTACGTCGTGCTCAAACACAAGGTGCCGGTCGAGGACTGGGAAAAAATTGACCTCGCGCTCGACACTCAGTTCACCAATTCGGTGCGTGACGCCCTGGCCGCCTACAACGCGGCCAATCTCGCCAACAAAAAATTCAAGCCTCGCCGGACGCTGCCGACCCGCGAATACCTACGGCTCTCGGCGACCTGGCAGCAGGCGGTCTATGCCGAGGATGATCATTTGCGCGTCTATCCGAACCATCAGCTCGCCGCCCATGTACTCGGCTTCACCAGTGTGGAAACGACCAATGTGGACGGGCGTCCGGTCAGCCACACCCTCGGCCGAGAAGGTGTGGAATGGTCGATGAACAACAAGCTCACCGGGGTGCGCGGCTGGGTGTTGACCGAGGCGGACAGCCGACGCCGCGAACTCGTCGTCTTTCGCGAGCAGGACGTGCAGGCGCATCCGGGCCTGAACGTCGTGCTCACGCTGGACGCCCGCGTCCAGCAGATCGTCGAGGAGGAGATTGCCGCCGTGATGCAGAAACATTCCGCGGCGGCGGTTACGGCCCTCGTCCTTCGGCCCCGCACCGGCCAGATTCTGGCGATGGCGAGCCTGCCGGTCTTTGATCCGAACCGGCTCGCCGGCACCACCGACGAGATGCGCCGCAACCGCACCGTGGTGGACACCGCCGAACCTGGTTCCACGTTCAAAATTATCAGCGTGGCCGGTGCGATCGACAGCAGCATCGTCGATTTGCACGACCAGTTTGATTGCGAGCGCGGCTCGTTCTTTTTCGCCGGGGCCAGGCTGGGCGACCACGGCAAGGGTTACGGCATCATGTCGGTCGAGGACATTGTTATCGAGTCCTCCAATATTGGCACCGCGAAAATCGCCATCAAAATGGGCGAGGCCGCCACCTACCGCTACATTCGCGACTTCGGCTTCGGCCGCAAGACGGGCATCGAACTGCGGGCCGAATCCGCCGGCATCCTGCATCCGCTCAAGGACTGGACAAAAATTTCCATCTCGCGCGTGCCCATCGGCCAGGGCGTGGCCGCGACCCAGTTGCAGATGGCCCTGGCCATGTGCGCCGTCGCCAACGGCGGGCAGCTCATGCGGCCCATGCTGATCGATCATCTCGAAGACGGGACGGGGAACATCGTGACCCGCTACCAGCCGCAGGTCGTGCGTCGGGTCATCAGCGAGCGGACCGCCGGGCAGATGGTCACGGCCATGAAGGGCGTGGTCACCAAGGGCACGGGGGTCAAGGCTGCCCTGGATCATTACACGGTGGCCGGTAAAACGGGCACCGCGCAAAAGCCTCAGCCGGGTGGGGGCTACAATCATGAAAAGTATTTCGCTTCCTTCCTGGGATTTTTTCCGGCGGACGATCCGGAGCTGTTCATCTCGGTTTCCGTCGACGAGCCCGGCACCAAGGGCCAGCAGTACTATGGCGGCACCTGTGCCGCGCCCGCCTTCCGGCGCATCGCCGAGCGCGCCGCCGGCTACCTGAACATCCGGCCCGACAAGTCTCCCGCCGGCGAAGCAAACGATCCGCTGGCCGGTGGGGGCACCTCCAGTCCCGCGCCCGGCCTGGCCTCGGACCGG
>CANMZY010000088.1:0-10196 GCA_947502425.1 Verrucomicrobiales bacterium | reverse complement strand
CCCATCGCCCCGAGACGCACGTCGTCCAGGGCCGGCCCGGCCATGTGCATAATGATTACCTGAACACCCTGGCCGACTGGGGCCTCGTCGGCGCGCTGCTGGTCGCGCTCCCTTTTCTGCTGCTGGGCTGGGGGATTTTCAGAAGTTGGAAATTTCTCCGGCGCAGCCCGAACGACTTTTCGAAAAAGCGCAGCAATAAATCCACCTTCGTGCTGGGCGCGGGCACGGGGCTGGTGGCCATTCTGGTCCACTCGATTTTCGACTTCAACCTGCACCTCCCGGCCAACGCCATTCTGGCCGTGACCTTGATGGCGCTGATCGCCTGCCATTTTCGTTTCGGCTCCGAGACCCACTGGATCAAGGTGGGCTGGATGTTGAAAGCGTTCACCACGCTGCTACTGGGCGCGGGTATTTTTTATCTCGGCACCCAGGGCTGGCGGCAGGCGCGCGAGCAGCGCTGGCTCCGCGCCGCGGCGGCGCGGCCAGAGGCGTCGCCGGCCAAACTGGCCGCACTGGAAAAAGCCTTCGCCATCGAACCCCAAAATTTTGAGACCGCCCAGGCCATCGGCGAACAGTTCCGCCTGCAGGCCACCCGCCCGGCCAACACCAACCCCGCGCCGGCCAGCGACGCCCTCGAATGGTATGCGCGCGCCGCCAAGCTGGACCGCTTCGACCCCTACAACCCGCTCCGCACCGGCGTAGTGCTGCACTGGCTGGGGCGCTCCACCGAGGCCGGGCCGAAGTTCGAGCAGGCGCTGAAACTCGACCCGAACAGCTACTACGTGCGCGCTCATCTGGGCTGGCACTACTACCAGCTCGGCGACTATCCAAAAGCGAAGGACTGGTTTCTCCGCTCGCTAAAAATGAACTGGATGAACAATCCCATCGCCCGCTACTACATCTCCATCCTCGACAATGGCTGGGAGAAACCGGTCCCGTAAGCCGCCGCTCGCGCAAAGCCTCGTCACCCTGTGGCCGCCGCCGTGAGAAGACTCTGATTAAAGCGTCCGGTCACCACGGGCCGGAAGAGATCAGAGCCTCCTGACGTCGGCGGCCACGATTAAAAATGCCGGCCGGCCGGTAAACAGAGCCTTCCACGCCGTTTTGAAAATCGGGCGTTGACATTTTTTGCGACGGCAGTTGTCATCAAGGTCATCGCTTGGCCGACTTCCGGAGCATTTACCATGCACGGAGGCGGGGGCGTTTTCAGAGGAACCGATGAGTCAGCGAAAAATTAACATTGCCATTGTCGGCCTGGGTTTCGGGGCCGAGTTCATCCCCATCTACCAGCGCCACCCGAACGCGAACCTCGTCGCCATCTGCCAGCGCACCCCGCAAAAACTCAACGCCATCGGCGACGCCTTTGGCATCGCGAAGCGCTATACCGATTTCAAGGAACTCCTCAAAGACCCCGACATTGAGGCCGTCCACATCAACTCCCCCATCCCCGACCACGGCTGGCAGTCCATCGCCGCCCTCCAGGCCGGCAAGCATGTCGCCTGCACCGTGCCGATGGCCACCAGCATCAGCGACTGCAAAAAGATCGTCGAACTCGTCAAGAAAACCGGCCTCAAATACATGATGGCCGAGACCGTCGTCTATGCGCGCGAGTATCTGTTCATGAAGGAGCTGCTTGATGCCGGCAAGCTCGGCAAGCTCCAGTTCGTGCAGGCCAGCCATCAGCAGGACATGGACGGCTGGCCCAATTACTGGCCCGGCCTCCCGCCGATGTGGTACGCCACCCACTGCGTCGGCCCCGTGGCCGGCCTGATCGGCCAGCCGGCGGAATACGTGAGCTGCTTCGGCAGCGGCACCGTGCGCCCGGAACTCCAGAAATGCTACGGCTCGCCCTTCGCCGTCGAAACCGCGCACATCAAATTCAAGGGCACCGACGTCAACGCCCGCATCATCCGCAGCCTCTTTGACACCGCGCGCCAGTACCGCGAGAGCATCGACGTCTATGGCAGCAAGGCCTCCGTGGAATGGCCGCTCGTCGAACACGAGCCGCTCGTCCTGCACACCGCGAAACGGCCCGAGTCGAAAATTCCCACGCGCCTCAAGACGCCGGACTTCGCCAAACGCCTGCCCAAGGGGATTCAGCGCTTCACCACCAAGGGCGTGTATGATCTGGGCAAGAAGACGCACCTGAGCTTCACCCAGGGTGCGGGCCACGGCGGCTCGCATCCGCACCTGGTCCACGAGTTCGTCTCCGCGCTCGTCGAAAAACGCGACCCGTTCCCCAACGCCAAACAATCCGCCAACTGGACCTGTGTCGGCCTCTGCGCGCATGAGTCCGCGTTGAAAGGGGGCCAGATCGTCAAACTTCCCGCATTCACCCAGTAATCAACCAACCAACAAAACTATGAGCAACGGAACAGACAACGGCATCGCACCCAACTCAAAACGCCTCCTGTGGGCAGGCTTCATGGCCATCCTCGCCGCCGGCGTGGGCTTCGCCATTCGCGGCGGCATCTTCGACAACTGGGGCAAGGAGTTCGGCTTCACGGCCACCCAGCTTGGGGCCATTGGCGGCGCCGGCTTCACCGGGTTCTGCTTCGGCATCATCATCGGCGGCGTCGTCTGCGACAAGATCGGCTACGGCAAGCTGGTCATCGCGGCCTTCGCGCTCCATGTCCTTTCCTTCGCCGTGACCATGATGGCCACCACGCCGGCCAACGCCTTCCAGATGTTGACTTGGGGCATGTTCATCTTCGCCTTCGCCAACGGCACGCTCGAAGCCGTGGCTAACCCGCTGGTCGCCACTTTGTTCCCGAACAACCGCACGCATTACCTGAACATTCTCCACGCCTCGTGGCCCGCCGGGATGATTCTTGGGGTTGCCGCCGGCTGGCTGCTTGATGACAAAATGCAGGTTCATTGGAAAATCCAGCTCGCGCTCTACCTGATCCCGACAGTCATCTACGGCCTGATGTTCTTCGGCCAGCACATGCCCAAGTCCGAGGCGTCGGTGAAGGGCAGCAGCCTGGGCGACATGTTCAAAGATGTGGGCATCGTCGGCGCCTTGGTGGCCTGCGGGCTTCTGTCGATGTTCTTCGGCGGCGTCTTCGCGCAGGTGTTGGGAGCAATCAACGCGGATCTGGCCCAGTACGGTCAGACACTCGCCTATGTGGTTGCCGGCGGACTGCTGCTGGTCGTTGGCGTCATGACAAAATTCTCCATCGGTTCATTCCTGCTGTTCTTCCTCTTCATCGCCCACGCGATGGTCGGCGCGGTGGAACTCGGCACCGACGGCTGGATTCAGAACATCACCGGCAACCTGTTTACCTCGGAGCAGGGCAAATATCTCTTCCTCTGGACCTCGGCGATCATGTTCGGCCTGCGCTTCTGCGCGCACTTCATTGAGAAGACCCTCAAGATCTCGCCGGTCGGACTCCTCCTCATCTGCTCCGTCCTCGCGGTCGTCGGCCTCCAGCTCGCCAGCACCATGCAAACCTTCACCATGGCGCTCATCGCCCTCGGCATCTACGCCGTCGGCAAGACCTTCTTCTGGCCCACGATGCTCGCCGTCGCCTCCGACCGCTTCCCACGCACCGGCGCCGTTGCGATCTCCATCATGGGCGGCATCGGCATGTTGTCCGCCGGTTTGATCGGCGGCCCCGGCCTCGGCTACAGCAAGGACCGCTTTGCCGCCGACGAATTGAAGTCCGTGAACTCGGCTGTTTACGAAACCGTCAAAGCCGAGAAACCCTCCAAGTTCCTCTTCTTCTCGGACATCAACGCCATTGATGGCAAGAAACTCGCCGAGGCCAAGGAAGCGAAGGAAAAAACGGACGCCCACAAGGCCATCGTCGCCGCCGACCAGACCGGCGACCGCAAGACACTCAAGGCCGACTCGTACATCCCGATGGCGATGGCGGCGATCTACCTGTTAATGCTGATCTACTTCAAAGCCATCGGCGGCTACAAGGCCGTGCATATCGCGACCGCCGAGGAACTGCGCAAGTCCTGACGCCTCGAAGAAGACCTTTCACCAAGGCGGCCCGGTTCGGGCCGCCTTTTTTCTGTACAGGAAACACGCGAAACGACGGCGGCGGGCTGGCCAACCTCCAATGGCTCAGACCAGCTCCGGCTCTTCGATCTCCCTTGGCGCGGGAACCAGCGGGGTGCCGTCGGCGGCCTCGGGGTACTCGAAGATTTTTCCCTCGAAGTTGCGGATGAGGACGCGGTCGGCGTTGTGGTTCAAAATGTATTCGGGATTGACCGGCACCTTGCCGCCGCCGCCGGGCGCGTCGATGACGTATTGCGGCACCGCGTAGCCGGTGGTGTGGCCGCGCAGTTTCTCCATGATCTCCAGGCCGCGCCGCACGCTGGCGCGCAGATGCGCGGAGCCGGCGATGAGATCGCATTGGTAGAGGTAGTAGGGTTTCACGCGGCAGAGCAGGAGCTTCTGCATGAGCGCGCGCATCACGGTCACGTCGTCGTTCACGTCGCGGAGCAGCACCGTCTGGCAGCCGAGCGGGATGCCGGCGTCCGCCAGGCGGCCGAGGGCGGCGCGCACTTCGGTGGTCAGTTCACGCGGATGGTTCGCGTGCATGCTGACGAAGAGCGGATGATGTTTTTTGAGCATCGCGCAGAGTTCCGGCGTGATGCGCTGCGGCAGAAAAACCGGGATGCGCGAGCCGATGCGGACGAACTCGACGTGCGGAATGGCGCGCAGCCGGGTGAGAAGAAAGTCCAGCTTCTCATCGCTCAAGAGCAGCGGATCACCGCCGCTCAAGAGCACGTCCCGGATCGAGGGCGTGCGCCGGATGTAGTCGAGCTGCTTGTCGAACTCGGGATGAAAATCGTAGCCGGCGGCGTTGCTCACCAGGCGCGAGCGGGTGCAGTAGCGGCAATAGCTCGCGCACCGGTCGGTGACCAGGAACAACACACGGTCCGGGTAGCGATGGACCAGTCCCGGCACCGGCGAATGGGCGTCCTCGCCGCAGGGATCGCTCATCTCCCAGGACGCGGTGTGGGTTTCCTCGATGCTCGGGATGACCTGGCGGCGCACCGGACATTTTTCGTCGGCCAGATCGATCAGGTTGAAAAAGTAAGGGGTGATCGCCAGCGAGAGCTTGGTGTTGGCGAGCATCACGCCGGCGTGCTCCTCTGGCGTGAGCGTGGGCATCAGGCGCTCGAGTTGAGCGAGGGTGGTGATGCGGTTCTTCAACTGCCAGCGGTGGTCGTTCCAGTCGGCGTCCGGGACGTTGCTCCAGAAGCCGCGGCCGGCGGAGTGAAAGGCCTTGAGCCGGTTCAGTTCTTTGGATTCGGAATCATCCCCGTCCCGGCCGGCTGAAGCGTTGCGCGACATTGCGGGCGAACTATAAGTTGCGACCCCGACCTGTCAAGGATTCGACCGGACCGGCGGCGGGCGCGTTGGTCGCGGTCGCGGCGAGGGTGCGGATGCGGTCGCGCTCAGCGTCGAGCCGGTCCAGTTCGCGGAGCACGTTAGTGACGAGCAGGCGCAGGTTGGGCGGCTCCTGGGTCTTGGCCCGGTTGGCCCCGGCGATTTTGTCGCGCCGCTCCAGATAGGTGACGAGGGTTTGCCGGTAGGCGCCGGCGAGGGCGGTCACTTCGTGCGCCAGGCGCAGGCGCAGCGCGGCGAGCTGGTCGGATTTCTCGCGCAGTAACTTTTTCTGGCGGCGGTAGTCCCAGTCCTCGATTATGGTCTGCAGCGAGGCGAAGGTCGCATGGCCCAACTCGGTGTCTTTCAGGCGCACTTCCACGGGCGTGTAAAGAATCTCGTCCAGTTTCACGCGGCTTTCCCCGACCGCCCAGAGCTGCGCCGGGGTGTGGCCGGTGAGATGAACGAGGTTGACCGACCACCATTTTTCCACGTCGAGCATCCGGTGGAAATGCGGGTCGAAGGCGCGCAGGAAGGAGGTCTGCCAGTTCAAATGTTCCGGCAGGAGCGCGAGCATGGCGCACAGGCAGTCCGGCCCGGCGCGCAGCCGCAGCAGTTCGCGGACGTAAAGATGCGCGCAGCTTTCGTAGAGCGCGGCGGCCTCGCCCTCGAACTGCGCCGCCTCCGGCCAGTTGAGCTGATCGACGGTCAGCGGGGCGCTGGTCAGCAGCCGCGCGCGCACCTTGGCCAGCGGCGCGGAGCCTTCGTGGCGATGGGTCACGCTGCCCGGTTCCACCGCCAGGCTGGTGAGCGGGCCGGCCAGCAGATGCGCCGTCAGGCCGGGGGCCAGCCACGGCGGCAGTTCCACCGAGCGCGGGCCGGTCGCGCCGCGATTGGAGAATTCCAGCAGCAGCACGCTCACGATCGCCCGCACCAGGCGCGCCGGATCAAGCTCGTCGGGCATTTGCACGAGGTAATTCCAGCCCTCCGACGACAGCGCGGCGGTCACCGTCACCGTCTCGTTGTCGAACCGCAGCGGGTGGACCTCGATGAAAATTTTTCCGCGCCAGCGTTCGCCCCAGCCCAGCTCCGCCTGCAGCGCGTCCTTGATGCGCTCGCTGGTCACGGCCAGCAGCGCCGGGTCCACGCGCACGAGGTTCGCGTTGCGCACGCCGGACGGCGGCCGGATCGTCTGCCGCAGTCCGCGCACGACAAACTGCCGGCTGCGGCTGGTGATAGTGACCGGATCCGCCGCGGGCGCGGACGGCCCCGCCAGCGAGGCCAGCGTCAGGAACAGCGCGATGCGCGTGGAGAATTTCATCACGGCCCGCCGGCTTCAATCCGCGCCGGTCTTGCTCTTGGCCGACTTGGGCGCGGCGGTTTTGGTTTCGCTGGATTTCGTTTCGCTCTTGGCGGCCTTGCCGTCGCCGGCGGTGGTGGTGGCGGGGGCGGCGTCCTTCTTCGCACCGGCCTTGTAGTTTTCGCTGCGGTAGTCAGTGATGTAAAAGCCGCTGCCCTTGAAGATCAGACCGGCCCCTGCGCCGATCATTTTTTTCACGCGTCCTTTGCCCCAGCGTTTCATGCCGCACAGCTCCTTCGGGCAAACGGCGAGCGGCGCGTCGGACATGCTCTGGTATTTTTCAAACGGATGGTCGCACTTGGTGCAGATGTATTCGTAGGTGGGCATAAATTGAGGGGACGAAATCGCTAGCCGCCGATGCAGCTCATGGTGCGCTCGGGCTGGACGAACTCCGGCTCGCCGATATGGTGGCGGTCCTCCTTGCCGAGCACCACCTCCTGAAAATAATTCCCCAGCGCCGCGTCGTCCGCCCCGCCGCGCAGGCGCGCGCGCAGATCGTGTTCGACGATGCTGAAGAGGCAGGTGCGGATTTTTCCATCCGCCGTCAGCCGGAGCCGGTTGCAATGGCCGCAGAACGGCTCGCTGACCGGCGCGATGATGCCGATCTCGGCCGGGCCGCCGCCCAGGCTCCAGCGCCGGGCGGTTTCGGATTTGTTTTCCGAGACGACCGGGCGCAGGTCGAAACGGGCCTGGAGCCGGCGCAAAATTTCCTTGCCGGGCACGACCATTTCCTTGAGCCAGGCCCGGCTGGAATCCAGCGGCATAAACTCGATGAAGCGCAGGGCCAGCTCTTCGCGCCCGGCAAACTCGGCCAGCGCCTCGACCTCATGGTCGTTGATGCCCCGGATGACGACCGCGTTGACCTTGACCGGCGCAAAGCCCAGCGCGCGCGCCAGCCGGATGCTTTCAAGCACGGCGGGCAGGCCGTCGCGTCCGGTCATTTTCTGAAAGTTGGCGCGGTCCAGCGAATCGCAACTGAAGCTGACGCGCCGCAGGCCGGCATCCCGCAGCGCGCGGGCCTGTTGGGGAAAGAGAAATCCGTTCGTGGTCAGCGCGAGATCCTCGACGCCGGGCAGGGCCGCGATTTTTTTGACGAGCGTGTCGAGGTTCTGCCGGAGCAGCGGCTCGCCGCCGGTCAGCCGGACTTTTTGAATGCCCAACCCGACGGCGACCCGCACGGCGCGCTCGATCTCCTCGAAGGAGAGCAGGGCGGTGCGCGGTTTCCACTGCCGGACGATGGAAGGGGAGGAGACGTGGGCCGCCCAACGGTCGCGGTAAAAATTGGCGGCGGCCTCGGTTTCCGGCAGGCAGTAGAGGCAGCGGAAATTACACCGGTCGGTCACGCTCACGCGCAAGTCGCGCAGCACGCGGCCGTGGGAATCGACCAGCAGCGGGCCAAGGATCATTTGGGTGGGGCAGGCGCAGGCGCGGGCGTCGGCGCGGGTGCTGGCACGGGCGGGACCACCTTCGATCCCCCGTCCTGCTTGATTTCAACGTTGAGGTTGAAGTTGGTGCCGGTGCCGGTGTCGGGCGTGGTGCGCGTCATCAGGGCGGTCGCGCCGCCTTTGGGGGAAACGCCGAAGAGTCCGAGGCGGATGAATTCGAGGCGGCGGATGATGGCCATTTCCTCCTTGAGCTTGCTGACCTGCTCGCGGAGGACGGCGAGATCATTGAACTGACGTTCCAGCTCGGCCTTCTCGGTCTTGAGGCGCTTCAGCTCCTCGATGAGGAATTTATTTTCGCCCTTCGAGTCGGCGAGCCTTTTCTCGGTGTCGGCGATCTGCTTTTCCTTGGAGCCGATCGAGGTGTTCAGGGCGAGCATCTTTTTGGTGAGGTCGTCGCGCTGGGTCTCCAGTTCGTTGATCTGCTTGTCCTTTTTTTCGAGTTCGGCGGCCCGCTTGTCGAGTTCGGTCTTGGCGGTGACTTCGGCAAGCTTGGCGTCGGCCACGGTTTTCTCGAGGGTGGTGCTGACCTTGGTGAGGATGTTGGAGGTGCCGATCAGTTCGGTGACGCGGTTCTGCAAATCTTTTTCGAGCGCCATGTTCACCTGGCGCTGCTCCTCGAGATGGCTGCTAGTTTTGACCACGTTGTTGGAGAGCGAACCGATGCGGGTCTCGTCATCAGTTTTTTCCCGCACGGCCTTGTTGTGGCGGGCGATGAGGGCCACGCAGAGGCCTAGGCTGATCAGGACGAGAATGACGACGGTAATTTTTGGTTTCATACCGTGGACAGTTTGCGGGCGGGCGGCGGATTTGGCAAGTGGTTCATCACATTCTTTGCGGGCGCAGCCGCTTCTTGCTTTCACCGGGCGCGGCCCTAGATTGCTGTCATGGAACTGCCCCTCGAAGTGCCGGTGATGACGCTGCCTAGCGCCACGCTTTTTCCACAGGCGATGCTGCCGCTCTACATTTTCGAGCCGCGCTACAGGCGGATGCTCAAGGACGCGCTCGCCTCCAACCGCATGTTTTCCGTGGCCATGCAGAAGCCGGGACGCACCCGCGAAATTCCCTGCGCCGTGGCGGGCCTCGGCCTGATCCGCGTGTCCGTCGATCATCAGGACGGCACGTCCCACCTGATCCTGCAGGGCATCACGCGCGTGGAGTTGGTCGAAACCGTCCAGACCCGGCCCTACCGAGTGCAACGCATCCGCCCGCTACTCGCGCCGGCCGTGGACAGCGTGGTCATCGACGCCTTGATCGCGAAGGTGCAAGACCTGGTGTCGGAACGGATGGAGGCCGGCCCGTTCCCGGCCCCGTTCCCCATGGCCCAACCGGGCCACGCCAAGAAAAAAAGCGGTGGCCCGCCCGCCTTCTCCGTCCAGGACGTGCTGGCCTATCTCGAAAAACTGCCCGGCCCCAGCCAGGTGGCCGACCTCGTGAGCTGCGCGCTCCTGCCGGACGCCCTCGAACGCCAAACGATCCTCGCCACCGTCGATCTCGAGGCGCGCCTGAAACACCTCATCCATTTTTTGATGGCGGAAATCAGGCGGCATAAGAAAGATCACGGCACATGAACGAATCCAACGTCCCCGCCCGCCGCGAAGACATCATCTCCGCGCTCTTTGCCAACATGGTCATCCAGCAGACGAACATGGCCATGATGTTTCTCGGCCTTGTCCCGCACCCGGAAACGGGCGAGCAGATGCAGGACCTGGAAACGGCCAAGATGTTCATCGACCAGTTGGAGATGATCGAGGCCAAGACCAAGGGCAACCTCGATAAGCGCGAGGAAGGTTTGCTGCAACAAAGTCTCACCCATCTCCGCATGGCGTTCTTCGAGATCGTCGAAGGCCGCGGTCAGGCCGTGCCCGCCGAACCGTCCGCCCTCGCGGCGGAAGCTCCGGCTCCGGCCCTGGCTCCGGCCCCGGCCCTGGCCCCGGCCCCGGCCGCCGCTCCGGCGCCCGCGCCCGACGCCGAACCGGCCCCGGTTCCGGACGATTTCGATTCGCGGAAAAAGTTCTCCAAGAAATACTGAGCGGCCGCGTCCAGA
>CANMZY010000087.1:0-10203 GCA_947502425.1 Verrucomicrobiales bacterium | reverse complement strand
CGCGACGACAAGCGACAACGGCTTCTACACGGTGCTCGCCAGCAACAACTCCGGCTCGACCAACAGCAACCCGGCGCAGCTCGCGGTCATCTACCGCCGCGTGCCCGGCATCTACGGCACCGGCGTAAACGCCGACGGCACGCTCGCGGCCGACAGTTCGATTGACCTGCACTGGATTCTTGGCAGTAGTGCGGACCTGATCAACGTGGGGACGGACGCGATCGTCATCAACTCGGCCTCTTCGCCTGTGCCGCCGTGGCTGGACGCGGGTCCGAAGTCCAAGTGGATAGCGCCGCAGCCGAACCAGAGCTCCGGCAACGCCGAAGGCAACTACACCTACCAGACGTTCTTCGACTTGACCGGCGCGGACGTTTGCACGTTCCGGCTGACCGGACAGTTCGCGGTGGACAACTCGATCGTGGACGTGCTTGTCAACGGCGTGTCCCAAGGCGTCAGCGGTGGTGGCTTCACCTCGTTCCAAGCCTTCACCCTCACCAACGGTTTCGTCACGGGACCGAACAGCGTGGACTTCATCATGAACAACGCGGGGAACGCGGCCAATCCGACGGCGCTGCGCGTGGACCTCGAGGGATTTGTCAGCGTCATTGCGCCGGTGCTGAGCATCACCAGCACGAGTTACGATGCGAATAATGAAAGACTGACGCTCATTTGGAACTCCATACCTGGCGCAACCTACACTATCGAAGGCACGCAGGTGTTCGGAAACGGGGTTCCAACCGTCTGGGATAACGTGATCACCGGAATTGGGTCCGGCGGCAAGAAGACCACGAATATACTCGATGCGCCCTTCCCCGGAACATTCTATCGCATCAAGCAACAGTAGACGCAATTAATGTGTTAGCGTACGAGACCGGGGACGTGAGTCCCCGGTCTCTTTTGATTATGAAGTTTTGTTTCGCCCCGTCTGGAGCGCCGTGCGATGCTCGGTGCTCCGCTCCGGTGTGTGCGTCGCCGGCATTCCGGGCCGGTCTGCTTCTCGCCTGCACGCTGCTGTTCACCGCTCACGCCCGCGCCGACAGCACCGTGGTCTTCAACGAGATCATGTATCACCCGAACGTGACCAACGAGGCACAGCTCGAATGGATCGAACTGCACAACCAGATGGCCGTGGACATGGACCTCTCCGGCTGGTCGCTCGCAGGCGGCGTGCAGTTCACCTTCGCCGAGGGCACCGTGGTCGGCGGTGGAAAATATCTGATCATCGCCAGTTCGCCGGCGCCGCTCACCGCGGCGAGCGGCGCGACCAACGTGCTCGGTCCCTTCACCGGCCGTCTCTCCAACAGCGGCGACACGCTCGAACTGCGGAACAACAACCAGCGCCTCATGGACTCCGTGAGCTACGGGGTGGACGGCGACTGGCCGGTTGCATCCGACGGCGCTGGTCCGTCGCTCGCGAAATACCACCGCCACGCCGGCAGCGCCCTCGCCGCAAACTGGCGGGCCAGCGCGCAGGTCGGCGGCACGCCGGGCCGCGAAAATTTTCCGGTCAGCACGACCACGCTCTCGAACTCCCTGCCCATCACGCTGACCAGTTCGTGGAAATACAACGCTTCGGGAAACGATCTCGGCACCGCGTGGCGCGATCTCGGCTACAACGACAGCACGTGGTCGTCGGACTCCGCCGTCTTCATCGCCAGCAACACGCCGCCGCCGCTCGGCGATTTTGAGTCCATTCCCACGCTCGTCAACAGCGGACTCGACACGGCCCGCGTGCCGCTCGCGCCAGGCGCGTTCGACCCGCACTACCAGCTCACGCTCTCGGCGCAGAGCGCGCCGCCGCCGCCCGCGATTCAGGCGACGGTGATGCAAAACAACGGCGCGTGGCTGGCCAACGACGCCAGCTCCGTGTGGATTGGCGCGATCAGTTCCGGCAATGCCAACGCCGCGGCGGGTCCGTACAATTTCCGCACCACCTTCGATCTCACCGGCTATTCCGCTATCGGCGCGAGCCTGCTGATGAACTTCTCGGTGGACAACGACCTCACCAACGTGCTGCTCAACGGCGTGGCGAAGGACATCGCCTTCTCCGGCTTCGGCGGATTCAGCCCGAACTTTACGCTCACGAACGGCTTCAACTCCGGCACGAACACGCTCGACTTCCTCACCGTCAACGCCAGCACCAGCGCCAATCCCGCCGGCTTTCGCGTGAAAGTTTCCGGCAGCGCGCGCCGCAACGTGACCGTCAACACCGCGCTGCCTGTCGCGCCGGTGACATATTATTTCCGCGACCGCTTTGTGGTCAACGGTTCGCCCGCCGCAACCGGTCTGCGCCTGCGGACGATCCTCGCGGACGGCGCGGTGTTTTATTTGAACGGCACCGAAGTGTTGCGCTTCAACCTGCCGGGCGGCGCGATCACCGCCGCGACCACGGCGGTGACCAACATCACGAACGCCACGCTCAGGGGGCCGTTTGACCTGCCCACGGGCAGCCTCCTCTCAGGTACGAACGTCCTCGCGGTCGAAGTGCATCGCGGGCCGAGCGCGCCGGCCGACGCGATCTTCGGCGCAGAGCTGACCATTTCAACGACGAATTTTCCAGCACCACCGCCGCCCTTGATTGTCTTCAACGAAATCGAATCGGCGACGAACGCTGGCTTTGGTTTCGAGCTGATTAATTACGGCAGCACCACCGCCTCGCTCGACGGCTGCACCGTGGCGCGCTTCGGTGGCACGTATCACGAATACACGTTCAGCGGACTGTCGCTGCCGCCGGGTGGTCTGGTTTTTGTGCCGAAAGCCACGCTCGGTTTCAGTGCGGCATCGGGCGATCAGTTTGTGCTCTATGCGCCGGGTCGCAGCAATGTGCTCGACGCCGTGGTCGCGAAAAAATACGGACGCTCGCGCCTGCCCGACGGCATCGGCCCGTGGCTCGTGGCGACGCAGACGACACCCGGCGCGTCGAACGTCGTCGCGCTGCACAGCGAGATCGTGATCAACGAAATCATGTACGATCACCGGCCGCTGGCGGCGACCGCGGCGAGTTTCGCACCAACGAACATTGCCATCAGCATCACGAATCTCTGGCGCTACCACCAGCAGGGCATCGACCTCGGCACGGCGTGGCGGCAGACGGATTACAACGACGCCTCGTGGTCCTCCGGCCGCGCGCTGCTCTACGTCAGCACCGCCTCGCTGCCCGCCGCGAAGAACACCGCGCTCTCGCTGACCGCTCCCGGCGGCGCGCGGCTCATCACCTGGTATTTCCGCGCGCCATTCGTCTTCACCGGTGACGTGTCGAGCGCGACGCTCTCGCTGCGGAGCATCATCGATGACGGCGTGGTTTTTTATCTGAACGGAACGGAAGTGCTGCGGCAGAACATGGTGGCGGGCAACATCGCTTACACCAATCTCGCCAGCGCGAGCGTCGCGACACCGGTGTATACGGGTCCGTTCTCGATTCCCAACGCGAGCCTCGTCCTCGGCACGAACTGGCTCGCCGCCGAGGTGCACCAGTTCACCACCAACCCGCTCGGCGCGGACGTCGTCTTCGGCGCAGAACTCACCGCCACTTCCTTCATCGCGCCCGCGCAGCCGCAGCGTGATTCCCCGGAGGCGTGGATCGAGCTGTTCAACCGCAGCACCAATGCAGTGAGCCTCGCCGGCTGGAAATTGAGCGACGGAATCTCCTTCAACTTTGCGACGAACCAGACGCTCGCGCCTGGCGGTTATCTCGTCGTGGCGAAAGACCCGGCGTTTCTCCAGGCGCTTTACCCCGCGCTGACGCCGCTCGGTCCGTATGGTAAATCGCTTTCGCACAGCGGCGACCGGCTCCTGCTCGAAGACCCGCTCGGCAATCCGGCGGACGAAGTGCATTACTACGCGAACGGCCGCTGGCCGCGCTTCGCGCACGCTGGCGGATCGTCGCTCGAACTGCGCGACCCGCGCGCCGATAACGCGCAGGCCGAGGTTTGGGCCGCGAGCGACGAAGGCAGCAAGTCAACGTGGGCGACCTACACCTATCGCGGCATTGCGGCCGCCGAAACGGCTCCGAGTCCGACGACGTGGAAGGAGTTCGTGCTCGGCCTGCTCGACGCGGGCGAGGTGTTGCTCGACGACATCAGCGTGATCGATCAGCCGGCGGGCGCGGCGACGCAGTTGATTCAGAACGGCAACTTTGAGAGCGGCCTGACCGGCTGGCGCGTGCTCGGCGATCATCACGGCAGCGTCATTGTCGATCCGGCCAACGGCGCGAACCATGTCCTGCGCCTCGTCGCAACGAGTTCCACTGAGCACATGCACAACCACGTCGAGACGACGCTGGCTGGCGGCGCTTCGGTCATCAACGGGCATGAGTACGAGATTTCCTTCCGCGCGAAATGGATCGGCGGCAACAATGCGCTGCTCACGCGGCTTTATTTCAACCGCCTGCCGCGCGTCACGCAACTTGCCGTGCCTGCGCTCAACGGCACGCCCGGCGCGATCAATTCGCGTTACGCCACGAACGTCGGACCGACCTACACTGGCTTCGCCCACACGCCCGCCGTGCCGGCGGCGAACGATCCCGTGCCAGTCTTCGTCAACGCCGCCGATTCCGACGGCGTGACCAACGTCGCACTTCGCTGGTCGGCCAACGGCGGCGCGTGGAATCAGACCACGATGGTCGCGCAGACCAGCGGTGGTTATCTCGCGACGGTGCCGGGGCAGGAGGCCGGGACGCTCGTGCAGTTCTACGTCGAAGGCACCGACGCGCTCGGCGCGAAATCGACCTATCCGGCGGCGGGCACGAACTCCCGCGCTCTCTTCCGTGTCAACGACGGCGCGGCGGTTTCCGGCGCGTTGCACAACATCCGCATCTTGATGACCGACGCCGACACCACGCTGCTCCACGCGCCGACGAATGTGATGAGCAATGACGGACTCGGCGCGACCGTCATCGATCGCGAGGAGCAGGTTTTCTACGACGTGAACCTGCACCTGCAAGGCAGCGAGCGGGGGCGCAATGATAGTTCGCGAGTCGGTTTCACCATCAGTTTCCAACCGGACGATCTGTTTCGCGGCGTGCATGAAGGCATTTCCATCGATCGCTCCGGTGGTTACTCGGGACTGGGCGGCAAGCACGACGAGATTTTGCTCAAGCACATGATCAACCACGCGGGCGGACTGCCAGGCATGTACGATGATCTGATCCACGTCATCGCGCCGCGGGTTCAGGACAATTCGACCGGCCTGATGATGATGGCCAAGTACGGCGACGTGTTTCTCGACAGCCAGTATGCGAACGGAGGCAACGGCGATCTGTTCAAGCTGGAGTTGATCTACTACCCGCTCTCGACGGTGGACGGAAATGTCCAGAGCTTCAAGCTCCCCAACCCGGATGACGTGCTGGGCGTGGATTTCCAAGACTTGGGCAACGATCAGGAATCGTATCGCTGGAATTACATCAAAGAGAACAACCAGACGGGAGAGCGATGGGACCAGATCATGGCGTTCAACAAAATGATGAGCCTCAACGGCACGGCCATTGATGGACCCTCGCAGCGGCTCATGGACGTGAGCGAATGGGCGCGTGCTTTCGCCTTCGAGTCCCTCTTCGGCATGGTGGACAGCTACGGCTTCGGTCTTGGGCACAACTTCATCGTTTATTTCCGGCCCTCCGATGGCAAGGCGCTGGCCTTCCCGTGGGACATGGATTTTAATTTTGTGCAGGCCATCAACGCGCCGCTCCTGCCGGGCGCAAACGTCACGAAGCTTTTCAATCTTCCCGCCAACCAACGTCTCTACTACAGCCATCTCTACGATCTCATCACGACGACCTATAACACCACCTACATGAGCCGTTGGACCACGCACTACGGCGGATTGGTGGGGCAGAACTGGAGTGGCACGCTCGGCTACATCGGCAGCCGCGCAAGCTACGTGCTCGGTCAATTGCCGACCGCCACGGCCTTCGCCATCACGAGCAACGGTGGGAATGATTTCACGACGAACAACAACCTCATCGCGCTGGGCGGTACCGCGCCGATCCAGGCCGAGTTCATCGAAGTCAACGGCACGCGCTACGCCATCACCTGGACGAGCACCACGACCTGGACGCTCAGTGTCCCCATCGTTGCGGCCACGAATGCGCTCGCGCTCCAGGCCTTCGACCGCTACGGCCGCCTGCTCACGAACGTGACCGACAGCATCACCGTGGTGGATACCAGCGCCGTGCCGTCGCCGCGCGGCTTCGTTGTCATCAACGAAATTCATTACCACGCGACCAACACCAGCGGTGGCTTTGTGGAAATTCACAACACGCATCCGACTGTCGCGTTCGATTTTTCCAACTGGCGGCTCGACGGGGCGGGCTTTGTTTTTCCCGAAGGCGCGGTCCTGCTGGCGGGCGGCTTCCTCGTCGTGGCCAGCGACACCAATGTATTCTCGCTGACCTTCCCGAACGCGCCGCTGCCCGCCGGCCATTACAGCGGCAATCTCCAAAACAGCGGCGAACTCCTGCAGCTCATGCACCCCCTCACGACGAACACCGACGAGTTGATTGACGCTGTGCGCTATGACGATCAACTGCCGTGGCCCGTGTCGGCCGACGGCACGGGACCATCGCTGCAACTGATCGACCCGACGCTCGACAACGAACGCCCCGGAAACTGGGCCGCCGCCATCCCTACGCCTGGCGCGACAAATTCGGTGCGCGCAAGTCTTGTCGCGTTCCCGCCGCTCTGGATCAACGAACTTCTCGTCTTCAACACCAACGGCGTGTTCGACAATTTCGGTCTGCGCGAGCCGTGGCTCGAACTCTTCAACGCCGGCACCAACACCGTGAGCCTGCAAGGACTCTTCCTCACCGACAATTACAGCAACCTCAAGCAATGGCCGTTCCCGGCAGGCGCCTCGCTCGCGCCCCGCGAATTCCGCGTCATCTGGGCGGACGGCGACATTGCGCAAACTGTGGGAACAAATCTCCACACGAGCTTCCGCCTGACGAACAACGCCGGCTCCCTCGCGCTCGTTCGCACCAACGCCGGACGCACCGAAGTGCTCGACTACGTGAATTACTTCAGACTCACGCTAAACCGCTCCTTCGGTTCCGCGCCGGACGGACAATTGTTCGACCGGCAGATATTTTATTTTGTTACGCACGGTGCCTCGAACAATCCCGCGTCCGCGCCCGTGCCCGTCATGATCAACGAGTTCATGGCCGACAACGCCGGACCCGGCGGACTGCGCGATCCGGTGGACGGCCTGTTCCAGGACTGGTTTGAATTGTACAATCCGAATACGAACACGTTCGATCTCTCCGGCTATTTCCTTACCGACACACTCTCAAATCCGACCAAGTGGCAGATTCCGCTGAATACTTTCATCGCCGCGCACGGCTTCCTGCTGGTGTGGGCGGACAATCAGCCGGAGCAAAACGGCCTGAGTCCTTTCGGCGATCTGCACGCAAATTTCCAGTTGAGCACGGGCGGCGAAGCCATTGGACTGTTCGCGCCGGACGGCACGCTGCAATCGAGCGTCGTCTTCGGGCCGCAGATTCAAAATGTGAGCATGGGCTTGTTCCCCGAAGGCAGCACCAACGGCGGCTACAGTTTCATGACCAACTTCACGCCGCGCACCGCGAACTCCACCCTGCCTGCGCCCTCCGCCTTTTCTGTCGCCGCCACGTTGCTGACCACCAACTCCGTGTGGCTCGCTTGGCCTTCGCTTCCCGGTCGCACCTATCGCGTCGAATTTAAGGCCGCTCTCGAAGACGCAGCGTGGTCCCAGCTCGGCGGCGACCTAACAACCAGCAGTTCAACCTACGTGCTGACCAATGCACCCGGCACCATCACACAGCGCTTCTATCGCGTCTTGCTCGTGCGGTAATGGGGATGCCGAAGAATCAAAGGGCAAGCCGCCGCTTTTCAAACCGAGAAAGGACGGATCTCTTCTCGAAGAGGTGGGGTAATATTCGCCGCGTCTTTGATTTCGTAAAGTTTCAACCGGTGCGACTCGCTGTGCGGCAAGATCACTCCATCTGAACCGAAGCGCGAACACTCATCAAGTGACGGGCCGCATCCTCGGTGGTAGAACTTTTCTCTGCGCGCGTGGCGAGGTTCTTCACTTTCACGAGGAGTTCGCCGGCGGGAGATTTTTCCAGCTTCGCCGTGTGCGCAGCCTTCAATTCCTGCGCACGCTTGAACTGTTTGTCTGACTTCGCGGGGGTGAGAGGGTATTCCACGGCAAGTCCGAGGGCGCGCCAGTCGGAAATCAGTTTCAGCGAATCGGGTCGCAGCGTTTCATCTTCGATGAGGCAGAAGACGTCAATGTTGGCGTCGAACTTGGGCAGGAGGCCGCGCGCTTTGAGCAGTTCGAGCAGCACCACGTCGCCCATGCCGAAGCCGAGCGCAGGCAGATCGACTTTGCCGGCGCTGATGAGCTTGATGAGGTTGTCGTAGCGTCCGCCGCCGGCGAGGGCGCGGAACTCGCCCTTCTTGTCGAACGCCTCAAAGACAGGTCCGGTGTAGTAGGCGAGGCCGCGGATGACCAGGTAATCAATCTTCACGAAGTTGCCCAGGCCGCGCGCGGCGAGGTTTTTCAAAATGAAATCAAGCTCCGCCGTCGGCTGGCCAGCCTGGATGAAGGTGTTCACGTCGGCCAGGGAAAATCCAAGCGCGGCGAGCTTCTGCTGCGATTCTTCGGGCGGGGTGCGCTCCAGTTTGTCGATGATTTGAAAGAATTCGTAAGCGCCATTTCCGTTTCCCGCTTTCCCGCTTTCCCGCTTTCCGCTTTCAAAAAACTCCTGCCACGCATTGCGGCTGCTCAGGCGGATGACGAAATCATCCGCCGTCAGCCCGAAGGCGCGCAGGGTGTCGATGAGCAGCGCGATGAGTTCCGCGTCCGCCGCCGGGTCTTTCTCGCCGATGATGTCGGCGTTGAACTGAAAGTGTTCGCGCAGGCGGCCCTTTTGCTGGCGTTCGTAGCGGAAGAGCTGCGGGAGGGCGAACCACTTAATCGGCTTCTTGTAGTGGCGCTCGTGCGCGGCGGCCATGCGGGCGAGGGTCGGCGTCATCTCGGGCCGGAGCGAGACGGCGCGTTCGCCCTTGTCGATGAAGTTGTAGAGCTGGCCGACAATCTCCGCGCCGCTCTTGGTGGTGAAGAGTTCGAGCGGTTCGAGCGGCGGGCCGTCGTATTCGCGAAAGCCGTAGCGCCGGGCCACCGCGCGCCACTGGTCGAAAATATACTGGCGCGCGTCAGCGCTCCAGAGATCGGGGTGGGGGACGGGTTCGGGATAAAAGTCGCGAAAGCCGGGGAGACGTTCCATAGAAAATAAAAAGGGCGCTCACTGACCGCGCGCGAGCGCCCTGCAAAAAACTGCGGGCTGGGTTTACTTGATCTGGCCGGGCGGAGCGGGCTTCGCAGCGGGCTTGGCGGCGGCGGGCTTGGCGGGCGCGGGTTTGACTGGGGCGGCGGGTTTGACCGGAGCCGCCGGTTTGGCCGCAGCCGGGGTGGCCGACGAGGGGGCCGGCTTGGCAGCGGCGGGCGGTGCGACGGCGGCGGGCTTGTTCGAGGGGGTGAGTTTCAAAACTTCCTCGCGCATGTCCTTGCCGGGTTTGAATTTTACCACGGCGCGCGCGGGGATGGGCACGTCCACTTCGGGGGCGTTGGGGTTGCGGCCGACGCGGGCCTTGCGGATTTTGACTTCGAACACGCCGAAGTTGCGGAGTTCGACGGTGTCGCCCTTGGCCACGGCCTGCGAAATGTAGTCCAGAGTTTTTTGGACGACTTCGAGGACTTGTTGCTGGGGCAGTCCGGTTTCTTCACCGATCCGAATCGTGAGGTCACGTTTTGTCATAAGGCACCTGGTGGGTTGAGGTTTTTTAGGCCCATGTTGAACTGATGGAACAGGGTATAGTCCCCGGCCCGGCGATGGTCAAGCGGGGAAATCAGCAGTTTTGGGGGCCGGCCGGTCAACGATACTGGTTGATAAACTGAATCCGGCCGCCCGCGCGCATCAGTTCCAGGGCGGGCGGGCCGAATTCGATTTTCAAATCGTCACCCGCCGGAGAAATTTTCACGCCGGGCGCGTGCGGCAATTCGACGACCCGCCCGCCTTCCGGCTGGAAGGTCAGCCCCTCGCAATACTTCTGCCGCTGGACGATCAAGGTCAGCCGGGACAGTTTCACGCCAGCCAGATCGAGCCGGAAGGCAAAGATGCCGGTGGGTTCCAGCAGCGTGATGACAGCCGACTTTTGATCCTCAGAA
>CANMZY010000086.1:0-10235 GCA_947502425.1 Verrucomicrobiales bacterium | reverse complement strand
GCGGGTGCGCTGTTCGCCCCGTCCTTCAAAACTTCGTCAGCTTCGCCAGCTCCTTCACCCGCTGCTCGATGGCGCCGCGCGTCACGGTGGTGGTCTTCTTCACGCCCATGCCTTCGCAGCAGAACGAAGCCGTCACCGCGCCGTAGATCATCGCGCGGCGGATGTTCGCATCCACCGAGCCTTTGGCCGCCGAGAGGTAGCCCATCATCCCGCCGACGAATGAGTCGCCCGCGCCCGTTGGGTCCACCACTTTGTGCAGCGGATAGGCTGGCGCGATGAAGAAACCCTGCGGGCCGGAGAGAATGGAGCCGTGTGATCCTTTTTTGATGATGACGTATTTCGGGCCGAGTTGGTGAATCTTCTTCAGCGCGGCAAAAACGTTGTCCTCCTTGGTGAGTTGGTGCGCCTCGCTGTCGTTGAGCACGAAGCCATCGACGCGCGGGAGAAGGCGGAGGAGATCGGGCAGCGCAATGTTCAGCCAGAGGTCCATGGTGTCGGCGACGACGAATTTGGGCTTCCGCATCTGGTCGAGGACGTGATGCTGGAGCGCGGGCGCGATGTTCGCGAGGAGCACGAAGGGAGCGGCCTTGTGCGCGTCCGGTAGCGACGGGGTGAAGGTCTCGAACACACCAAGCTCGGTGAGGAGCGTCCGGCGGTTGTTCATGTTGACCTCGTACTCGCCGGACCAGTGGAAGGTTTTGCCGGCTTTGATCTGCAGGCCGTCGAGATTGATCCGGTGCTTGCGGTAGAGTTTTAGATATTTTTTTGGGAAATCCTCGCCGACGACGCCGACCATTTTGACCGGGCCGAAAAAGCTCGCGGCCACGGCGGCGTGGCTGGCGGAGCCGCCGAGAAGCTTCGGATTTTCGGCCTTGGGGGTTTTGATGGAATCAAGGGCGGTGGAACCAACGATCAGGACGCTCATTTTGATTAGTTCAGGGTTTCAGATTTCAAGTTGCGGCGGTCACGCTAGGTGTTTGTGGAACTGCTGACAAGCTTTCGCAAGGTCCGGCGCGTTGAGAATAGCCGAGACGACGCAGACGCGTCGGGCGCCGGCCTCGAGGACGAGGGGCAGGTTTTCGAGGGTAATGCCGCCAATGGCGAACCACGGAATGGTCACGTTCTCCGCCGCCCAGCGCACGTAATCAAGTGTGACCGGCGCCCGGCCCGGCTTGGTGCTGGTGGCATAAACCGGCCCGATGGCCGCGTAGTCCGCGCCCGCCGCCACGGCTCGTTCCGCCTGCGCTGGCCCGTGGGTGCTCAGGCCGAAGAGGATTTGAGAGTTGAGGTTTGAGAGTTGAGAGCGGTGCGTGAAACCGCCGTCGAAAAAATCTTCCTGGCCGAGATGGCAAAGGTCCGCGCCGAGGTCGCGCGCAATGTCGAGGTGATCGTTGATGACCAGGCCCACGCCGGTGGCGCGGGTGACGGGCAGAATTTCCTCGGCCATCCGGCGGATTTGCTGCGGCGGGATATTTTTGGCACGAAGTTGAATCAGGTCGGAACCACTGTCACAAAGCTGCCGGGCGATTTCCGCCGGGCGTCGCCCGTGGAGATAAGCCGCGTCCACGAAGGTGTAGAGCCGGCAATCAGCGAGCGGTTTCATGGGCGGGAACTCAGCATCACGCCATTCGCGTCACGCCTTCTCCTCGATCAGCTCCCGTCGGGCGCCGCCGAGGAGTTGCTCGATGAAGTTTGTGGAATACACGCCGCGCCGGAAGTTCGGGTCCTGGAGAATCGCCTGCTCGAACGGAATCGTGGTCTTGATGCCCGTGATCATGTATTCGCCGAGGGCGCGGCTCATCTTGTCCATCGCGTCGCGGCGGTCTTTGCCGTAGGTGATGAGCTTGCCGATCATCGAGTCGTAGGTCGGGGGGATGGTGTAGCCGGCGTAGGCGTGGCTGTCCACCCGCACGCCGCGGCCGCCGGGGGCGTAATACATTTCGATGCGGCCGGGGGAGGGACGGAAATCATTGAAGGGATCCTCGGCATTGATGCGGCACTCGATGGCGTGGCCCTTGAACTGAACGTCGTTCTGGGAAATGCGCAGCGGCTCGCCCATCGCGATCATGATCTGCTGCTTCACGAGGTCAATGCCGGTGACTTCCTCGGTGATGGGATGTTCGACTTGGATGCGCTTGTTGACTTCGAGAAAATAGAAGTTGCCCTTGTCATCGACGATGAACTCGACGGTTCCGGCATTGGTGTAATGGGCCAACTCGGCGATGCGGACGGCAGCCTTGCCCATTTTCTTGCGGAGGTCCTTGAACTTGTGTTCGAGCAGCGGCGAGGGGCTTTCCTCGACGACCTTCTGGTTGCGGCGCTGGATGGAGCAGTCGCGTTCGCCGAGGTGGATGATGTTCCCGCGATTGTCGCCGAGAATCTGAAACTCGATGTGGTGCGGGTTCTCGATGAACTTTTCGATGTACACGCCCGAATTGCCAAACGCCTTCTCCGCCTCGGTGCGCGCGGTGTGAAATCCCTTCACCAGTGAAATATCATTGTGGGCCACGCGCATCCCACGTCCGCCGCCGCCGGCCACGGCCTTGATCATGACCGGATAGCCGATCTTCTTGGCGGTGGCCAAAGCGATCTGCTCGTTCTCGACGATGCCTTCCGAGCCGGGCGGGATGGGAACGCCCGCCTTTTTCGCGAGCGCGCGGGAGACGGCCTTGTCTTCGAGCAGGTTCATGGCGCGGCTACTGGGGCCGATGAAGCGGATGTTGCAGTTCTCGCAGACGTCGGCGAAGTGGGCGTTCTCGCTCAGGAAACCGTAGCCCGGATGAATGGCGTCCACGTCCGCGATCTCGGCCGCGCTGATGATGCGGTCGATGCGCAGGTAGCTTTCGCTGCTGGCCGCCTTGCCGATGCAGATGGCCTCGTCGGCCAGTTGGACGTGCATGGAGTTGGCGTCGATCTCGGAATAGACCGCGACGGTGCGGACGTTGAGTTCCTTGCAGGCCCGGATGATGCGGACGGCGATCTCACCACGGTTGGCGACGAGAATTTTTTCAAACATGGGTCGAATCGGTTCTGGTTATCGGTTTCTGGTTTCCAAGTGCGGTCTTCGGCGGCTCGAAACAAGAAACTGGCGGCTCGAAACTGGGTGTTAAAGCGGACGAATCTTGAACATCGGCTGGCCGAACTCGACCGGCTTGGCGTTGTCCACAATGACCTGGGTGATGACTCCTCTGACCTCGGCCTTGATCTCGTTCATCACTTTCATGGCCTCGATCAGGGCGACCACCGTGTCCGGGTTGACCTCGCTGCCGACCTCGACATACGGGCCGGATTCGGGCGAGGGGGAACGGTAGAAGGTGCCGATCATGGGCGACTTGATCTCCATCTCGCCGGAAGGAGCCGCCGCCGGGGCGCCGATTTGCGGAGCGGCGGCGGAGGGCATCTGCTGAAAAAAGGCCGTCGGCGACTCCTCCGACTGGATGATTTGCACCGGGCCGGCCCCGCCGCGTTTGAGTTTGATTTTGAACTCCTGCCCGCGCTCCAGTTCAAACTCCGATATGGAGTTCTTCTTCATCAGGTCGATGATGGCTTTGATGTCTTTTAGGTCCACGATGGTTTCTTGGTTTGGCGGAGTGAAAGTCGGTTTTTCGTGTCGTTCATTTAAGCAAGCGAGCTGTCACCGTGTCCCGACCATGCTCTGGGAATGTGCTCGAATTGCGGACGTGAAACTAAAGAGACCGAATTCGAGGGTCAAGAAGTAATATCCGGGTGAAGAATCTCCTAAAAATGCTGAACTCGACCGCAATTTCCCCAAACTGCCGCCGTCAATTACCGCTAACGGCTGCTTCCAAGGCCAGCAGATACGAGAGTGGGCCGAAACCGGTAATTTGCCCCCGGCAGACGGGTGCAATGAGGGATTTATGGCGAAATTCCTCGCGCGCATGGACGTTGGAAAGGTGAATTTCGATGGTCGGAACCCCCACTCCGGCGATGGCGTCCCGCAACGCGATACTGGTGTGAGTGTAGGCGGCGGCGTTGATGACGATGACCTGAAATTTGTCCTTGGCCTGCTGAATCCAATCGACCAGTTGGCCTTCGAGATTGGACTGGCGGAAGTCGATTTCGGCCCCCAGCCGGACGGCGCGTTCGCGAACCTTCGCTTCGATTTCGGCGAGGGTCATGCGGCCGTATTTCTCCGGCTCGCGAGTGCCGAGCAGGTTCAGGTTGGGGCCGTTGAGAAACAGGATTTTCATTTGCCGGGCGCGAGGGTAGCCGGTTCCGGTTGCTTGTCGATTCGATTCACCGGCGCGGCCAGCAGCCAGCCGAGCAACAGAAAGGCCGGCCACGCCAGGGCTGGGACATACAGCCCGAACTCCACTAATCCCTGCACCGACCAGCCGAGCAAGCCGAGCCAGACGGAAAATTTCAGCCAGTCGCCGCCGGGCAGGGAGCGTCGCCACGCGAAAACCATCGTCCCCCAAACCAGGCACAGGTAGCCGGCAAATCCGACCGTGCCGGAATCCGAGGCCTGCTCCAGATAATCGTTGTGGGTGAGCCGGGCCATTTCCGACTCCGGGCTTTTGATCGTGCAGTAGGCGATGGAAAAAGTTCCCGGCCCGGTTCCGACCACGGGGTTCTCCTTCCAAATATGCAGCGCCGCCCGCCAGTAATCGAATCGCGCGCCCGCGCTCGTGGCCCCTTTCTCAAAATAGCCGGCATATTTCAGGGCGAATCCCGCCAGCCCGAACACCAGCAGGCCGACCAGAACCGTCCGCTTCCATCGCCCGGAAACCGGACTCCGCCCCAGCGCCACTCCGCCCAGCAGCAACGCGATCAGCCAGCCCGCCTTCGACTGCGACCAATAAAGACAGGCCAATGCCGCCACGCCCAGCAGGACGACCAACAGCCAGCGGGCTCCGGCCTCGAACTTTTCCCGATTCATCTGCCATGCGAAGACCAGCGACACCGGCAGCAGCAGCAGAATCACCCCGGCCAGCGTGTTGGGATAAAAGAGCGTCGAGTAAATCCGGCTGCTGGCCAGCTTCCTCAGCAGTTCTGGCGGATACGTCTGCCAGTCGGGCTGCTCGTAAAAAAACTTCCTCGTCCGCTCCAGTCCCACGAAATGCTGCTCCCAGCCGACCGCGAGCACGATGGCAAATCCCGCCACCAACCCCGTCCAGAGCGGCCACAGCACGCGCGACCGGCTCAAGGCGAAATAACCCAGGTAAAAACAAGCCACACATGCTGTGAAGTGCCGCAGCGTGGCGCCGGTCAGCGCGGCGTTCAGCGTTTGCGTGCCGGCCACGAACTGCCAGACCAGCCAGACCAGCGGCGCGAAAAGAAGCACCGACCACCTGGGCCGCATCCACGGACCGGAGAAAATCCCGAGCACCAGCCCGACCATGCCCAGTCCGTAACCCCACGCCACCGGCCATGCCGCCACGATCATTTCCTCGAGATTTTCCGGCGTCTTGACCTGCGCATCGAGCACCACGGGGTTGCCGAACTTGAGCAGGGCCAGCCCCAGCCAGAGGCCCAGCGCGGCGGTGAACAACCCTTGCCGCCAGCGGGCCGCGTCGGGTGGCGTCTTCACGATCGGGTCATCACAGCTTGAGTTTCAGCAGGCCGACCTCCAGCGTGAGCGCCTCCTGCACGTTCGAGCCGAGCAGCCACTGCGTCTGCTCCAGCACGCGCAAATTTTCCATCGCCGCCGGCGCGGAGATGCGGCGCGCGACCGTCTGGCCGGCTTCGGCGAGCTGCGGGAAGGTGAGCAGCGCCCCGGTCTGCGGGAGCGTCTGGAGCCAGACATCGCGCAGCCACCATTCCAGGCCGGTGAGCAGGTCGGCGCGCTGCCGGCGGTATTCGGCCTCGATGGCGGCGACCAGTTCCTCCTCCCATTTTTCGCGCAGCTTCGGCTCCACGTCGTCGTAACGCTCCAGCGGCGAACGCGCGGTCAGCGCCCCGGTGATCGACTCCTTCAGTTCGCCAAGCCGCTTCAGCAGCACGGAGAGCAGGCGGTAACGGCTCAACAAACTCCCCTGCTCCTCCACGGCTGTGCGGCTGAAATCCGCCAGCCAGTTCACCAGCGCCTCGTCGCGAAACCGCGCCGTCTCCCCGCCGAAATTCAGCCGCAGACACCGCGAGATGATCGTCTCCAAAATTTTCCCCGGCTCGGTGGTGAGCAGGACGAGGATCGACTTGGGCGGCGGCTCCTCCAGTGTTTTCAAGAAGGCGTTCGCGGCCTGCGGATTCAGCCGGTCGGCGGCCACGATCACGCCCACCTTGTATTCGGCGTGGACCGGCTTGAGATGCATGGTCTGCATCAGATCGCGCATCTGGTCGATGGTGATGACGCGCGATTTGGATTCGGGCCGGATCCATTGCGTGTCGGGATGCGAGTCACCGTCGATCTTGCGGCAACTGGCGCAGACGTCGCAACTGTCCGGCGGCACGGCGCGCTGCTCGCAGTTCAACGTCTTGGCCAGGGTGCGGGCCACCAGTTCGAGCTGGCCGAGATCGGCGCCGGAGAACAGATAGGCATGGCCGAGCCGCCCGCGCGCCAGGCTGCGCTGAAGCAGTTCGACGGCGGCTTGTTCGGGAAAATCGGAGAAGGCCATAAAGAATACGGGTGCTCAGACGCACGGACAAATCATTCGCTCTTCGGCTTCGTGTGCCGCACCAGCAACGGCACACTGCCCTCGTGCCGCCCGTCCATCGCCAGTTCGATCGAGTACAGCCCCGGCTGCGAAAACTTCAACTGCTGGATGTTCACCACGAAATTGCGCGAGATGAAGTTCGCGTCCTCCGGCACGGCCACCTCCACCGGCATGTCGATGGCGGGCATGACCAGCTTGCCGTCCTCGTCCACGAAATTGAGCTTCACCTTGTGCGGGCCCTCCTCGATCTTGCTGAAGACCATGCGCAGCGCGATCGAGCATTGCGGATGCGTGGCGGGCATGTGCGCGGCGTTGATCGTGTCGAAGGTGCCGAGGATGTTCAGCTTCCCGCCGGAATCCGTGGCGGCGTCGCACAAGACGGCGATTTGAATGTTCATGGCGGCGAGTGTAGGCCCGCCGCGCGAAAAGGCCATCTTGGAAATCGGCGGACCAGATGAAATCCCCCGCTTGTCTTTGAAGCCCGTGCCCGCTAGTTTTGTCCATGACAATCAGCAAAAGCCTATGAACAAAAAATGGCAGATTCCCAGACGGACTTTTCTCAAAGGCCTCGGCACCGCCGTCGCCCTGCCGATGCTCGACGCGATGCTCCCGGTGCGCGCGTTTTCCGCCGCCGCCGCCACGAGCGCGTTTCCGAAACGCGCGGCCTTCCTCTACGTCCCCAACGGCGTGAACATGGCCGACTGGACGCCCGCCGCCACCGGCGGCCAGTTCGAGCTGCCCTACATTCTCGAACCGCTCAAGGCGTTCCAAAAAGATTTCTCCGTCCTCTCCGGCCTGACCTGTGACAAGGCCCGTCCGAACGGCGATGGGGCCGGCGACCACGCCCGGGCCCAGTCCTCCTTCCTCACCGGCGCCCAGGCCCGCAAGACCGACGGCGCCAGCATCCGCGTCGGCATTTCCGCCGACCAAGTGGCCGCGCAAAAGATCGGCAAGGAAACCCGCTTCGCCTCGCTCGAACTCGGCTGCGAACGCGGCCTGAACGCCGGCAACTGCGATTCCGGCTACAGTTGCGCCTACTCGGCCAACATGTCCTGGAAAAATGAATCGACCCCGATGGCCAAGGAAGTCAATCCGCGCCTGGTCTTCGAGCGCCTCTTCGGCAACGAGGTGAAGGGCGAGGAGGCCGAGAGCCGCCTCCGCCGCGAGCGCCATCAGAAGAGCATTCTCGATTTCGTGATGGAGGACGCGCGCCAGTTGAAAGCCGGCCTCGGCGTCACCGACCAGCGCAAGGTCGAGGAATATCTCACCGCCGTCCGCGAATTGGAGCAGCGACTGCAACGCATCGAACGTTCCGCCGCCCTGCTCCCCGGCGCGACCAAGCCCACCGGCATCCCCAAGGATTATCAGGAGCACATCCGGCTCATGTTCGACATGCTCGTGCTCGCCTTCCAGTCCGACGCCACCCGCATCTCCACCTTCATGATCGCCAATGACGGCAACAACCGTGCCTATCCGGCGTTCGGCGTCACCGAAGGGCATCACGAGATTTCCCACCACGGCGGCAGCAAGGTGAAGAAGGAAAAAATCGCAAAGATCAATCACTTCCACATCACCCAGCTCGCCTATTTCCTCGAACGCCTCAAATCCGTCAAGGAAGGCGACGGCACGCTGCTCGACAACAGTCTCATCGCCTACGGCAGCGGCATCAGCGACGGCGACCGCCATAACCACGACGACCTGCCGGTTCTGCTCGCCGGCCACGGCGGCGGCACGCTCAAGCCCGGACGCCATGTCCGCTACCCCCAAAACACGCCGCTCAACAATCTCTGGCTCTCGATGGTGGACCGCATGGGCGCGCGCACCGAGAAGCTCGGCGACAGCACCGGCCTGCTCGAAAACATCTAGCGGCGCGGTGATCCCGCCCTAAACTTCCATGCTTGGAATTTCCAAATAGGGCGATGCGCTTGATTCTTCTTCATGCAGACCCGAGCAACCTGAAGGTTGAACTCCAACGGAAACGGCCCGCGCGTAACGTTGGAGTTCACGCTTTAGCGTGTCCGGTTGGACAAAGGCAATCAGGTGCATAGCCCTATTTCCAAATCCATTTTCGCCGCCTTGCTGCTGGCGTTTCCGCTTGGCGCGGCGGAAAAACCGCTGGCCAAATCCAAACCCTCCGCCGCCACCAACGCCCCGACCAAATCCATCGAGAGCCTCGCCGAGGCCGCGCTCAAATCCGTCGTCACCATTTCCCACCACGGACGCGACGGCAAACCGGACGGCGTCGGCGCGGGCTTCGTCGTCGCCTCGAATGGACTCATCGCCACCTGTTTTCACGTCATCGGCGAGGCGCGTCCCATCACGGTGGAACTGCCCGGCGGAAAAAAATTTCCCGTCCTCGAGGTCTTCGCCTCCGACCGCAAGCTCGACCTCGCCGTGATCCGCATCGCCGCCACGAACTTGGTCCCCCTCCCGCTCGGCGATTCCGACGCGCTCAAGCCGGGCACGCCGGTCATCGCCATCGGCAATCCGCTCGGTCTCAAGCAGAGCGTCGTGCAGGGCGTCGTCTCCGCGAAGCGCGAGTTCGACGGCGTCGAGATGATCCAGCTCGCCATTCCCATCGAGCGGGGCAACAGCGGCGGGCCGTTGCTCGATTTGCAGGGCCGCGTCCACGGCCTGCTCACGATGAAATCCGCGCTGACCGCGAACCTCGGTTTTGCCATGCCGGTCAGCGCGCTCCAGTCGCTCCTCGCCAAACCCAATCCGCTGCCGATGGAACGCTGGCTCACCATCGGCACGCTCAATCCCAAGGACTGGACGCCGCTCCTCGGGGCGCGCTGGAGCCGGCGCGGCGGCGGGCTTCAGGTCGATGGTCTGGGCAGCGGCTTCGGCGGCCGCTCACTCTGCCTCTCGCAAAAACCCGTGCCGGCCGCGCCCTACGAAATCGCCGTCACCGTGAAACTCGACGACGAGGCCGGCGCGGCGGGGCTGGTCTTCGCGTCCGACGGGGGCGACCGGCATTACGGGTTTTATCCGACCGGCGGCCAGTTGCGCCTGACGCGCTTCGACGGTCCGAATGTTTACACCTGGGACATTTTGAAAACCGTCCCCAGCCCCCACTACCGGCCCGGCGAATGGAACGCGCTCCGGGTGCGCGTCGAAAAAGATAAAATCCGCTGCTACGTCAACGACCAGTTGATCATCGAATCCGACGATCACGGCCTCGCCGCCGGCCGCGCCGGCCTCGCGAAATTTCGCGACACGAAGGCCGAGTTCAAACATTTCCAGATCGGCACCAACCTCGCCGCCGCGTCTCTCTCGGCGGAGCTGCGCGCCGCGCTCGACCGGCAGATCCAGGCATACTCCGCGCACCCCGACCCCAAGATGGCCGCGTCCTTGCAGGCCAACGCCGAGGCCAGCCGCGCCCGGCTCGGCGAACGCGCGCGCCAGCTCGAACTCGAGGCCGCGCGCCTCCGCCAGCTCGCCCTGGCCGTCCATCGCCAGTCCGTGCACACCAATCTCGTGCGCGTCCTCGGTGGGCCGGAGGCGAAGATCGATCTCTTCCACGCCGCGCTCCTCGTCTCGAAGCTCGACAACCCCGAGCTGGATGTCGAGGCCTACCGCGCGCAGTTGGAGGAAATGGCCCGCGAAGTCGCCGCCAAA
>CANMZY010000085.1:0-10272 GCA_947502425.1 Verrucomicrobiales bacterium | reverse complement strand
CGGCCGGTTCCCGCACGCCGCGCTCATCGCGAATCCGCAGGCCCGGCTCGGCCGTGATCCGGCCGATGCACGCAAGCGGCAAATCGGGAAAGTGTTTCTTCCACGCGTCGAGCAGACGCACGGCGCTTTTGGCGTCGAGCGCGAAGAGTAGTTCAAAATCCTCGCCATCCGTGAGCGCGGCCAGCAATGGCGGCTTGGCGGAAGATTTTCCGCGCCCCGCCGTCTTCGCCTCGCGGCTGATGGGAATGGACGCCGCCCGCAGTTCCGCGCCGACGCGGCTCGCCTGAAGCAGATGCCGCAGGTCGCCCGCCAGTCCATCGCTGAGGTCCATGAGCGCGTGGATGGAAAAATGTTCCGCCAGCCAGCGGGCCTCGGCCAGGCGCGGCTCGAAATCCAGATGCCGCCCGGCCAGCGAGCCGCCGAGCTGTCCAGTGACGAAAATCGCGTCGCCGGATTTCGCGCCGGAGCGAAGCAGGCATTGGTCTTTCGCCACCGTGCCGAGCAGCGCGATGGAAATGAGCATCCGCTCCGGGCTGATCGTCGTCTCGCCGCCGACGACCGCGACGCCGTGCCGTTGCGCGAGGGCGTTGAGGCCGGCGTAAATTTTCTCGACGCGCGCGACCTCGAAATCTTTCGGCAACGCGAGCGTGACCAGCGCAGAGTTTGGCTGGCCGGCCATGGCCGCGATGTCGCTCAGGCAGCGGGCCAGCGCCTTGTGGCCGATTTTTTCCGGCGGCGTGTCGGCGGTGAAATGAATCCCCTCGACCACGGCGTCGGTCTTGAAGAGCACGAGCCGTCCCGGCACGCCGAGGTCGAGCACGGCGCAGTCGTCGCCGGCCGCAACCACGACCGAGTCGTTGGTGGCGAGCGAGGGGAGAAGGCGGGCGATGAGTTCGAATTCGTTCATTGGACAAACCATTTCGGCTTCCAGTCCGCCGGGGCCACGATGATGTAAAAATTCACGGCGTTGAACATGACGTGCATGACAATGGGCGCAATGAGGTTCTCCGTCTTTTCATAAAGCGCCGTCAGCACCAGCGCGAGAAAGGTCAGCGGAATGAAGGCCATCAGGTTGGCGTGCGTGGCGGCGAAGAGCAGCGCCGTGCCCCACAGCGCCAGACGCGGAAAACCGCCCTGCTTGATGGCCGGATACAAAACACCGCGGAACATCATCTCCTCGGCGACCGGCGCGAGGAGGACGGCGAAGAAGGCGTAAACAAAGGTCTGGCCGATGGGCCTGGCGGTTTGCAAAGCCTTGACGGTGTCCTGCTGCACGGGCATCCGGCCGATCAGGGTCAGCAGTTCACTGGAGCCTTTGGCCAGCAGAAACGCCACCGGCAGCGCAAAACAAATGCCGAGCAGCCCCCAACCGAGCGCAGCAGCCGTGTTCGGTTTGGAAAAGCCAAACGCCTCGCCCCAACCGA
This sequence comes from Verrucomicrobiales bacterium, assembly GCA_947502425.1. Taxonomy (GTDB): domain Bacteria; phylum Verrucomicrobiota; class Verrucomicrobiia; order Limisphaerales; family SIBH01; genus SIBH01. The sequence continues at coordinate 8,848 of CANMZY010000085.1, read as the reverse complement.
TGGAACATTCGCGGAGAAACAAGACGAGGCCGAACAGCACCGCCCCCTGAAAACTGAGCGCGGCGATGATGAAGCTGAGAAACTTCCGGTCCACCGTCACGGGCAGCCAGCCGCTTTCACCCGGCAGCGCCACCACGGAGCAAAGCAACGAGCCGACGAAAATGCTGACGAGCAGCGTCAGCAACAAGCGCAGCACGGCCTCAATTTTCCACGGTTTTTCCGCAAGCATGGCGCGAGGCTATTACAGGCCGCGCCCGGGTGACGAGAAAAAGCTCGACGACGAAACTGATGGGATTGATCCGTCTTCGAAAATTCGGGTCCACGTCGCTTCTTCCCTTCACCGCCGCTTCGGTCTAGGGTTGGCGCTTGTTGAAATTTCCGCCAGCCATGACCGTCGCCGCGATGCTCGCGCTGGCCCTGACCGCCTGCCGTCCCCAGTCCGCCCAACTGACGCCCCCTCTGCCCATGACCACCAACGCCATTGCCCACGCCCACACCAACCGCCTCGCCCGCGAGAAATCCCCCTACCTCCTCCAGCACGCGCACAATCCCGTGGACTGGTTCGCGTGGGGACCGGAGGCCTTCGAGAAGGCGCGCAAGGAGAACAAGCCGATCTTCCTGAGCATCGGCTATTCGACCTGCCATTGGTGCCATGTCATGGAACGCGAGTCGTTCGAGAGCAATGAGGTCGCGAAATATCTCAACGAACATTTCATCGCCATCAAGGTGGACCGCGAGGAGCGCCCGGACGTGGACAAGATTTACATGACGTTCGTCCAGGCGATGACCGGCTCGGGCGGCTGGCCGTTGAACTGTTTCCTCACGCCGGAATTGAAGCCGTTCTTCGGCGGCACCTACTGGCCGCCGGAGCCGAAACACGGGCGTCCGAGCTTCCTGCAAATTTTGCAATCGGTGAACGACGCCTGGCAGAGCAAGCACGAGGCGGTCGCGGATTCGGCGAAGCAGTTGCACGAGAAACTCGCCCAGATCACCGCGCGCGAATCCACCAACCAGATCCTCCTCTCCCCTGCCCTGCTGCAAAGCGCCGGCGCCCAGCTCAAGCACGGTTACGACGCGGTGAACGGCGGCTTCGGCGGCGCCCCGAAATTTCCCACGCCCGGCCATCCGGCGTTTCTGCTCCGCTACGGCGCGCGCTTTCAAGATGACGCCGCCGTGAAAATGGTGCTGCACACCTGCGAACGCATGGCGGCGGGCGGCATTTACGACCAGCTCGGCGGCGGCTTCTCGCGCTACTCGGTCGATGCGAAATGGCTCGTGCCGCACTTTGAAAAAATGCTCTACGACAACGCGCAACTGGTGAACCTCCTGCTCGATGCCCATCTCGTCAGCGGCGACGCCCGCCACGCCGCCGTCGCGCGCGACACGCTGCGCTACGTGCTGCGCGACATGACGCATCCCGACGGCGGCTTCTACTCCGCCGAAGACGCCGACAGCGAGGGCAAGGAAGGGAAGTTCTATTGCTGGACGCGCGCCGAACTGGCGTCACTGCTCACGCCGGAAGAGTTCAACGTGGCCGTGAAATATTTCGGCGTGACCGAGGCGGGAAACTTTCTCGACCACAGCGATCCGCACCCGCTGCCGAATCAAAACGTCCTCAGCATCGCCGACCCGAACCTGCCGGCCGCCGACGAGCCGCTGCTGAAGTCCGCCCGGGAAAAAATGTTGAAGGCCCGCGCCCAGCGCATCCGTCCGCATCTCGACGACAAGGTGCTCGCGTCGTGGAACGGCCTCATGCTCGGCGCGTTCGCCCGCGCTTACGCCGTGCTGGGCGACGAAACGTATCGCGCCACTGCCGAGAAAAATCTGACCTTCCTCCAGTCCAAGCTCTGGGACGCCAAAACGAAAACGCTCCATCACCGCTGGCGCGACGGCGGGCGCGACGACGTGCAGTTGCTCGACGCCTACGCCTTCCTGCTCGCCGGCGTCATCGACCTCTACGAAGCCACGCTCGATCCGAAGCACCTGGAGTTCGCCGTGGCGCTGGCCACGACGATGCTCGAAAAGTTTTACGACGCGAAGGACGGCGGCTTCTGGCAGAGCGCGGGTGGCGCGACGGATTTGATTTTGCGCGTGAAGGAAGACTACGACGGCGCGGAACCTTCGGGAAATTCCGTGGCCACGCTGGCGTTGCTCAAACTGGCCGCCGTCACGGAACGGAAAGAGTTCAAGGACGCGGCGGAAAAAAGCCTGCGCCTCTTTTCCGACCGGTTGCAAAGCCAGCCGCACGCCGTGACCCGGATGCTGCTGGCGCTGGATTTCTCGATCGAGGAACCGAAGCGCGTGGTCATCGCCGGCGACCCCGCGGCGCCCGGCACGAAGGCGCTGCTCCGCGCGGCCCACTCGGTGTATCAGCCGAACAAGATCGTGCTGGGAACCACCGGGCCGGTCGAGCCGTTCGCCAAAACGCTCCCGCAAAAGGACGGCCTGCCCACCGCCTATCTCTGCACCGGCAAATCCTGCCTGCCGCCCACGCAGGACACGGCGAAGCTGAAGTCACTGCTACGGTGAAGCCTGGACTGAAGATCCCACCTCCGTTTCCTTACTAATTTTTTGGCACCAGCAATTTGAATTGCACGGCCCGCCCAGACCGCCAGTTCCGTGCGGTTCTCCAGCACCTCCGGCGGCACTTCGTGATAGCCCATCGACAGCACGCGCCCCTTCATCTCGTAAGTGAACGGCCCCATGCCGCGCGTCGTGTAATCCACCTGCGATTGCGCGTCCGTTTTGAAAAACAGCCGTCCCTCGTCCAAAATCGCGAAGAACCGCCCGTCCGAATACAAACCATGCGCGCCGAACATCGCCCTGGCGCGCAGCTCCGGCAGCGCGCTCAACTGGTCGAGGACAAATTCTTTGAAGGAGTCGTCAGACATGGTTTTCGTTTCACCGGACTGTTCAACAAAGTGCATTGTCAGTCGAGTTTGCGCCCGATAAAAAATTGCCCGCGCCCCGGCCGGCTTGCTACGGTGCGCGGGATGAACCGCCGCCTCGACGTCCGCAAAACCCGCAAGCTTTACGTGGGTGGAAAATTTGTCCGCAGCGAAAGCGGGCGCTGTCTCGCCGCCCGTTCGCCCGCCGGCGAACTGCTCGACAATTACTGCCACGCCTCGCGCAAGGATTTCCGCGACGCGGTGGTGGCGGCGCGCGGCGCATTCGACGGTTGGGCGAAAAGCACCGCCTATCTGCGCGGACAGATTCTCTATCGCGCCGCCGAGATGCTGCAAAACCGCGCCGGTGAACTCGCCACTGAAGTCTCGCGCTCGCACGGCGTCCCGCTCACCAAAGCCCGGCGCGGCGTGGCCACGGCCATCGACCGCCTCGTGCATCACGCCGGCTGGACGGACAAGTATCAGCAGGTGTTCGGCAGCGTGAATCCGGTGGCGTCGCCGCATTTTAATTTCACCACGCCGGAGCCGACGGGCGTCGTGGTCGTGCTCGCGCCGGATTGGCCGGTGCTGCTGCCGCTGGTCTCGCTGCTCGCGCCGGTCATTCTCAGCGGCAACACGGCGGTGGTCATTGCGTCGGAAAAGGCTCCATTGCCTGCGCTCACTTTTGCGGAAATTCTCGCGACGAGCGATCTGCCGGGCGGCGTGGTCAACATTCTCGCCGGCCGCCGCGCCGAACTGCTCCCGCACATCGCCGGTCACATGGACGCAAACGCCATCGTGGATGGCACAGGCGATGCGGCGGTCGCGGCCATCCTGCGCGCGGGTGTCGCGACAAATTTGAAACGTTACGCTAATCATTCGCTCGCGGAAAAGGACTGGTTCACCGCCAAGGCCGAAGACCCGTATTGGATTCTCGACACGGTGGAGTTCAAGACGGCGTGGCATCCGGTGGGCGTTTGAAACGACGAATGACCTGGACGGAACGATGCAGACGAAAAACCCCCTCACCCCAACCCACTCCCCGTCCGACGGGGAGAGGGAGAAGCGCGCAGAAGCGCTTCGTCGTCCATTGGACGGAGTGCGTTGTCACGAGGTTTGGACATTCACCCTCTCCCCATCCGATGGGGAGAGGGCCGGGGTGAGGGGCGCGTTTGACTGCTTGATTCCAACTTGGGAAACCCTTTTGACCAGAACCCAACGAACGGCACCCCCAACGAAAAAGATTGGCAGAATTCGTCATTCGTCATTTTGAATTAACATGATCTCCTCCACCCTCGACCTTTCCCTCTTGAAAGCCGACGCCACGCGCGCCGACCTGGAAAAACTTTGCGCCGCAGCGAAGCGCGCCGGCGTGAACGCCGTTCTCGTGAACGGCTCGCGCGTGATCCAGACGCGGCACTGGCTCGAGGAAAGCGAAGTGAAAACCCTTTGCGCCATCGCCTGGCCGCTCGGCGCGATGGACGCCGATGCCAAGCGTTACGAAGTCGAGGCCGCGCTCGACGCGGGCGCGCAGGGCTTCGAGCTGGTGATCAATCTTGGCCGCTTCAAGGACGGCGACGACGCGTATGTCCTGCGCGAGCTGCGCGACGTGGTGGAGGCGGCGGACGATTTTCCCGTGATCGTGGTCATCGAAACGTGGCTGTTAAACCGTGAGGAGAAGGCGCGCGCCACGCTGCTCGTCGCCGACTCCGGCGCGCAGGGCATCGCCACCTCCACCGGCATGAGCGCGCGCGGCGCGACGATTGACGACATAAAACTGCTGCGCGAAATCGCCGGTGAAAAATTCATCGTCAAGGCCAGCGGTGGCATCGCCGACAGGCGGATTGCGGAAGCGATGCTTGCGGCCGGCGCGACGCGGCTGGGCGTGACGCAGAGCATGGAGATTTTGCGCGGCACGTAGCGGCGCTTGCGCCCAATTCGCCGGATGCTAGACTCCAGCATGTTCATCACCGGACTGGGGACGGCCACGCCCCCGCAACGCTACACGCAACAGGAATGCTGGGACGCCTTGCAGGCCGCGCCGCAATTTTCCCAGCTCGCCCTCCGTTCGCGCGCCATCCTCAAAAAAGTTCTGCGCGGCGACAACGGCATCGAGAGCCGCCACCTCGCGCTCGATCCGCTCGCCGAAGCCCTGGACCTGCGCCCCGACGTGCTGCACGCCCGCTTCGCGAAACACGCGCCGCAGCTCTGCGCGGAGGCCGCCGGACGCGCACTGCTCGAGGCCAAGCTGAACGCGGCGGACATCGGCGCGATTCTCATCAGCACTTGCACCGGCTATCTCTGCCCCGGCCTGACGAGCTACGTAAGCGAGCGGCTCGGATTAAGAACGGACGCGCTCATGCTGGATCTGGTCGGGCAGGGCTGCGGCGCGGCGCTGCCGAACTTGCGGACGGCCGAGGCGCTGTTGAGCGCGGGCCGCGCGGAGCATGTGCTGTCGATCTGCGTCGAGGTGTGCAGCGCGGCCATGTATCTGGACGACGATCCGGGCGTGCTGATCAGCGCGTGTTTGTTCGGCGACGCGGCGGGCGCGGCGGTGTTGTCACAACGCGCGAACACGTCTGGACGAACGGTGCGGTGGAAAGCGGCTGGTTCCGTTCTCGACTCCTCCGCGCGCGAGTTGATCCGCTTCCAACAGAAGGATGGAATGTTGAGGAACGTCCTCACGCCCGAAGTTCCCGCTCTCGCCGCGCGGCACGCGCACGGTGTTTTTTCCCGCGTGCTGGCGGATGCGAAAGTGGAGCGCGAACAGATCACGGGCTGGATCTGGCACGCGGGAGGCCGCGACGTGCTGCGGGCGTTGCGCGCCCAGTTTCAACTCGGGGAGGACGACGTTCGTTGGAGCGCGGCGGTGCTGCGCGAACTGGGCAACGTGAGCAGTCCTTTTGTCTATCACGTCCTGCAACGCGCGCTGGCCGGCGGCGCGGCGGGCGGTCTGTGGTGGATGTCGTCGTTCGGCGCGGGGTTCAGTTGTCACGGGGGGCTGCTGGAGGTGGGAGACGTGGTGCGTGGTGCGTGATAATGAAACCAATCGTGCCAACCACCGCTCACGCCCCACGCCCCACGCCCCACGCCTTCCCTCTGCAAGAACGTCGCGTCGATCCCGAATGGCTGGACGAACTGCCGCCGGACGATCCGCAGGCCATCGGCTCGCGCCGGGATTTGCGGCGCTTGAACTGGATGATGGGCCACGCCGGAATCCTCGCGCGGCTGCTCGCGGAGTCACCGACCGCGCCGCGCAAGCTGGTGGAACTGGGCGCGGGTGACGGGACCTTTTTGCTGCGCGTGGCGCGGCGGTTGGCCCCGCGCTGGCGCGAGGTGCGGGTGACGTTGGTGGACCGGCAGACGCTGCTGTCCGCCGGAACACGCGACGGCTTTCGCCGGCTCGGCTGGACGGTGGAGGCGGTGGAGGCGGACGTGTTCGACTGGTTGCGGGAGGCCAGGCCCGGCGCAGCGGAGGTGATCGTCGCGAATCTATTTCTGCATCATTTCACCGCCGGAAAACTCGCGAATCTGCTGGCGCTGGCGGCGGGGCACGCGCGTTTGTTGGCAGCGTGCGAACCGAGGCGCGGCGGACTGGCGCTGGCGGCGGCGCGTCTGCTGGGGCTGATCGGCTGCAACGCGGTGACGCGCCACGACGCGGTGGTGAGCGTGCGCGCGGGCTTTGCGGGGCGCGAACTTTCCGCGCTCTGGCCGGGCGGCGACGGCTGGCAGACGACCGAGCGGCGCGCGGGATTGTTCAGTCACGCCTTTAGCGCAACGCGCGACGGCGCATAATTTTTTTGTGATGCTCAAACCCATTATCATCGTGGGCGGCGGGCTGGCGGGGCTGACGCTGGGCATTGGCCTGCGCCGGGAAAATATTCCCGTGACCATCTGGGAGGCGGGAAAGTATCCGCGCCACCGGGTCTGCGGTGAGTTCATCAGCGGGCGCGGGCTGGAGACGCTGGCGCGGCTCGGTTTGATGGACGCGGTGCGGCAGGCCGGCGCGCGGCCCGCGACGACGGCGGCGTTTTTCTCCGGTCGGAAAACTTTCCCAGGACACGAGCTGCCGGAGCCGGCGTGGTGCCTGTCGCGGTTCGCGCTCGACGCGCTGCTCGCGGAAAAATTCCGCGCCCTCGGCGGCGAACTGCGCTGCGAATCGCGCTGGACGGAGACGACGCCCGCCGAAGGCGTGGTGCGGGCCGGCGGGCGTCGCGCGCAGGCGGTGGACGAGGGCTGGCGCTGGTTCGGACTGAAGGCGCACGCGAAAAATGTGACGCTGGCGGCGGATCTGGAAATGCACGTCGGAAGCGGCGGCTACGTCGGCCTGTGCCGGCTGCGGGACGGCGGGGTGAACGTGTGTGGACTGTTCCGCCGCCGCGCGGACGAGCGGGATTTGCCGCAGCGGTGGGAGGAGCGTTTGCGCGGCGGGCCGGGATCGGTGTTGCGCGGGCGGCTCGCGGCGGCGGCGTGGGATGAAGAATCATTTTGCGCGGTGGCCGGCCTGGCGCTGCGTCCGCGGCGCGCGACGGAGGGGGAGGACTGTTGCGTGGGCGACGCGCTGACGATGATCCCGCCGGTGACGGGCAACGGGATGTCGATGGCGTTTGAGTCGGCGGAGCAGGCGCTGGCGCCGCTGACGGCCTACGCGCGCGGCGGACTGGGGTGGGAGGCGGCGCGGCGCGGGATCGCGACGGCGTGCGACGCGGCGTTCGCGCGGCGGCTGCGGTGGGCGAGCTGGTTGCAGCGGGGATTGTTCGCACCGCCGATGGGCGCGGCCCTGCTCACGGCGGCGCGCTGGAGCGGGTTTTGGAAGTTGTTTTTCCGGCTGACGAGATAAGCGGGGGATTTATTATCGTGACCGGAAAAGAGCTTTCAGTAAAAAGTTTTAAATTCAGTCTGACGCCGCAATCCGTTTTTGACAGGCCAGACAAACAACCGACCACTGCTGTTGCATGGGATTTAACCTGGAATTTTCGCCGGACACTTTGAAGGCCGCCCTGCTGGTCTCGCTCTTGAGCGTCTGGCTGCGGGTGGGGCTGTTCGCCTACCTGGATTACTACACCAAGCGGCGCTGCTTCACGCTCTGAATGGCGGCGTGGCTGTTCTACGCGATCTGGCTGACGCTGCGGTTTGCGGAGCAAGAACTGCCGAACAACGAATTCGTGCTGATGGCTCGGCAGGGGTGCCTGGGCGTCTCGGCGGTATTTTTGTTCTGGGGCACCGAGGTGTTCATCGGCCGCCGGGTGCGGCAGAAACTGCCCGCGCTGTTCATCGTGTTTCTGCTCCTCTGGAGCTACGTGGGGGTCCATTTCCTCAAGGACAATTTGCTCCAGGCCCAGTTGCCCGTCTTCGGATTGATGGGCCTGGCCGGGCTGCTGGCGGCGCGCGGCTTTTTCAAATACCGGCTGGAGCGGCAGTATATCGGGGCCAGCCCCGGCCCTGGCGCACCGGATCATTTTCCTGACCGACGACGTGGTGAACGATGAGACCCAGTCCTTCCTCGCCTCCATCGGGAATCCGTACCTGTCCAAACCCTTCCAACTCGACGCCGTGCGACGCGCGGTGGCGCAGGTGCTCGACGCGGAAAAATGAAAGAGCCGGATTGCTCCGGCTCTTTGATGACAAGGTCATATACGCCTTCACCGAGGCGCTCAGAAGGGTGACGCGGCCAACTATTTCGCGCTGTCCGAACCGCATCACAAGCAAGACCTCTCTGCCAACCCTAAACGAACAGCGTAACCACAGTCATAGAGTAGCACCGGCCGCCGGTTGTTCAAAAATTTGTTCGGAGAAGTTGCGGCCAGCCTGACCGTGGCCGACAACCAGGCGATGAGGGCGTCGCCGCCACGGCCGCCTACCAAACCGAAACATCCGTGAAAATCCGGGTGTGCGCGCGCAGCCGGAGCAGCCGGGCCAGCGGCGTGCAGCCGTCGGGCGCGAGTGATTTTTTCAGCGCCTCC
>CANMZY010000084.1:0-10273 GCA_947502425.1 Verrucomicrobiales bacterium | reverse complement strand
GGCCTCGGCTCATAGACCTGCGCCTTGCGCCCGATCCAATCGAGCCACGGCCTAGGATTGACCGCCGGAATTTTCCGCGCCGGGCGGTGCGCGATTTCTGAATACTCCTCGAAGATGGGAACGGTGATGGCGAGATGGAAGCGCCGCTTCGCCCAAAGGGCCAGACACCGCCGCGAGGCGCCGGGCCAGAAGATCGCCGACACGTTGACATTGGTGTCGGCGACGACGTTCATCATTCTTTGCGCCGCTGCTCCGCGCGGTAACCGGTGATGGTTTCGCGCAGCATGTTTTCTTCCGCTTTGCTCTGCGGGCGTGTCAAGGAACCGGCGGCGGCGATGACCTCGCGCAACTCCTTCTCCGTCGGTTCGGCGTGCGCCGTGACATACAGGCCGCCGCCCACCTCCGTCACGCGCAGGGCCGTGCCGGGTTTGATCTTATTGCGCCTGCGGAAATCTTCCGGCAACTCGACCTCGCCATTCTTCAACACGCTCACAGTGGTTGTCATGGCTGCAAGCTACTTGAATGACCATTTGTCAACAAGGCCTCGTTCCAGCGGACTCCGGCCACAAATATTTTTACGTTTGGAGTCGGTTGTTTTTCCCACGGCCAAGTCGGGCTTGATCCGGCGCGGACTTGCGGGATAATCCGCCCATGACTCCCGGCCCATCATCCGTCAGACCCGCCTGCGCCCGCGGGCCTTGGCCTGCTGACTCAGATAAAAAATTGTGGAATCACCGGGCCGGACCGGAACTGAAATGAGCTTTCGCGCCACTCGCCTGTCCGCGCCGCGCCGGTCCTGGCTTGGGTCATCGCTCTCCGCCGTTCTCGGGCCGCTGGTCGGCGCCGGGATTCTCGCCGGCTGCGGACGGGACGCCGCCCCGCCGCCCGCCGCCGCCCGCTGGTTCGAGAACATCACCGCGCGCTCCGGCCTCCAGTTCATCCATGATGCTGGCCCCGCCGGAAAACATCTCGTGCCCGAACAAATCGGCTCGGGCGGCGCGCTCTTCGACTATGACAACGATGGCCGCCTGGATGTTTACCTCGTGCAGAACGGCGGGCCGGATTCCAAATCAGTCAACCGCCTCTTTCACCAGGAACCCGACGGACGTTTTCAGGATGTCAGCGCCGGCTCCGGTCTCGACGTCGCCGGTTTCGGCATGGGCGTGGCCGTTGGCGACGTTAACAACGACGGCTGGCCGGATGTCCTCGTCACGGAATACCGCGCCGTGCGGCTGTTCCTCAACCAGGGCGGTCGCCGGTTCACCGAGGTGACCGCCGGCTCCGGCCTGGACAACCCGCGCTGGGCCACGGCCGCGGCCTTCCTCGATTACGATCGCGATGGCTGGCTGGATCTCGTGGTCGTCAATTATCTCGACTACGATCCCGCCTTGTCATGTCCCGATACCCGGGGCGTTCCCGATTTCTGCGGCCCGCACGGTTTCCCCGGCCTGGTCGCGAAATTATTTCACAATCTCGGCGCGCGAAAAAATGCCGGAACCGCGGCGGCGGGCGGATCGCCGTGGTTTGAGGATGTCACCATTTCCTCCGGGCTGGCCGCGGCTTCCGGGCGCGGGTTGGGCGTGCTCTGCGCCGACTTCAACGGCGACCGCTGGCCCGACATTTTCATCGCGGACGACAGCCAGCCGAACCGGCTTTTTCTGAACCGTCAGGACGGGCGCTTCACCGAGGAGGCCGCCCTGCGCGGCGTGGCCCTCAACGCCATGGGCCAGGCGGCGGCCAACATGGGCGTCGCGATCGGTGACGTGGACGGCGACGGCCTTTTCGATCTGTTCGTCACGCACCTCGCCGAGGAGTCGCACGCGCTCTGGAGGCAGGGGCCGCGCGGGCTGTTCCAGGACCGGCAGGCCGGGGCCGGACTTTCCGCGCAAGGCTGGCGCGGCACCGGCTTCGGCGCCTTGTTCGGCGACTTTGATCACGACGGCTCGCCCGACCTCGCCTTCGTCAACGGCCGGGTCAAACGCGGAACGGAAACCGCGCCGCTCGTGCCCGGCACCAGCCCCTTCTGGGCGGCCTACGCGCAACGCAACCAGATCTTCGCCAACGACGGCTCCGGCAAATTCCGCGACGTCTCGGAGTTCAACCCGGACTTTTGCGGCCAGGCCGCCGTCGGCCGCGGCCTCGCCAGCGGCGATCTCGACAACGATGGCGCCCTCGATCTGCTCGTCACCAGCGCCGGTGGCCCCGCCCAACTGTTTCGGAACGTCGCCCCCCGGCGCGGACACTGGCTGGTCATCCGCGCCCTGCTCCCCGCGCAGGGTGGCCGCGATGCCTGCGGCGCGGAAATCATCGTGCAGGCCGGTGGCCGCCGGTGGTGGCGGCTCGCCCATCCCTCCTTCAGCTACCTCTCGAGCAACGATCCCCGCGTTCACTTCGGCCTGGGGCCGGTCGCCACGGTGGACTCGATCCAGGTCTTGTGGCCGGATGGCTCAACGGAAAATTTCCCTGGCGGCCCGGCCGATCGCGCGCTCGTCCTGCGCCAGGGCACCGGCACGATCTCCGAACCCATCCCGCGTCCAGCCACCGCTGACACCGGCCAGAAAGAAAAACGCTGATGGCAAAAAAAAAATCCCATCGCCCGCCCGCCCCGCGCCAATCGACCGGCCCATCCGCCCGGCCGCGAACCAGCCGGATCAGCCCGCGCTGGTGGCTGCTGCTCCTGCTGCCCCTCCTGATCTGGGGAGCGATGCAACTCCGGCACCGCGCGCCGTCCGCCCGGCCGCCGGCCGTTTCCACCGCCGGCTTCGAGTCGCTGATCGTCCGCCAGATCGAGGACGCCTTGACCACTGCGCGCCAGCAACCGCGCTTGGGCCAGGCCTGGGGCCGGCTGGGGATGATCCTCCACGCCCACGATCTCGCCGCCGAGGCCCAAGAGTGTTTCGCGCAGGCGGCGCAACTCGAACCCCGCGAAGCTCGCTGGCATCATCTTCTCGGCCTGCTCCTCGCCCAGCGCTCCGCTGACTCCGCCGTCGCCCAACTCGCCCAGGCGGCGAACCTGGCCCCCGACCGTGACAACCCTTCGCGCCTGCGCCTCGGCCAGGTGCAGTTTGAAACGGACCGCCATGACGAGGCGGAAGCCAGTTTCAAAAAACTGCTCGCCGCGAATTCCGGCCACGCCCCGGCCCGCCTCGGCCTGGCCGAAATCGCCCGCGCCCGGAACCAGCCGACCGAGGCGCGCACTTTGATCAACGCGTGCCTGCAAAATCCGCACACCGCCAAACGCGCACACACCCTCCTCGCCGGCCTGCTCCAGCAGTTCGGCGAAACCGCCGCCGCGCAAGATGCCGTGCGCCTTGCCACCTCGCTGCCGCCCGACCGCGCTTGGCCGGACCCGCATGTTGCCGAAGCCGCGCGACATCGGATCGGCCGGCGGCTGTGGATCACCGATGCCGAAAAGCTGCTGGCCGAAGGCCGCTTCCACGAGGCCGGCCCGCTCATCGCGCAACTGGTGCAGGCATATCCCGACGCGCCCGAAAGCTGGCTCTTCCTGGCCCGTCAGCACACCCAGCGCAACGACTGCGTCGCCGCCGAGCAGGCCCTTCGTCGCCATCTCCAGCTCCTGCCCCAATCCGTCACCGGCCACAACCTGCTCGGAACCGCCCTGCTCTGCCAGGAACGCTACGCCGCTGCCATTGCCGCCCTCCAAAACGCCGTCCGGCTCAAGCCCGATTTTGGTGAAGCCTATTTCAACCTTGGATTCGCCCAGGCCCGCCACGGTCTCGGTCGCGACGCGATCAAATCCTTCCGCCTCGCCATCCGCCACAGCCCGGACCAGGTCGATGCCTACATCACCCTTGCCGACCTCCTGAATCAGACCGGTGAAAAAGAGGAGGCGCGAATCCTCCTCCAGAAGGCTCTTCAACTCAACCCGGCCGACGAACGCGCCAAAATCATGCTCCAGCGCATCGAGCCCTGAAGCCCGTCAACCCGGCAGGAGGCCGCCCGTTCCGGGGGCGCCCCTTCACACCCGCGGACATTTTCATGACCGAAAAACTCTTGCCGCGAGCCAATCAAAGCGCAGAGTCGCCGCCGATGAACCCGTCACCAAAACAATTCTTCCCGCAGCGATGCCAGCCAGCGTGGGCTGCGGCCGGCCGGGACCGCACCGGGCGCGCGCTACTGGTCGCCATCGGGCTAGCCGTCGCCGCAAACGCGTCGGGCGACGAGCCGGGCATCGCAAAACCGTCCAGCCTGGCTCCGGCCTGGCCGGCGCTCGAGTGGAAGAAAGCCGCGCCCTCTCCCTTTGCGCGCGTCGAGTCCCCAGCGGCCGTGGTTGACGGCAAACTCTACCTGTTCGGCGGATTCACCGAAACGCTGGACGCCTCGAACCAGCTCGATGTTTATGATCCCGCGAGCGACACCTGGTCGCGGAAGAAGGACATGCCCACGCGGCTCACCCATCTCAATCCCGCCGTGGACGGAAACACCATCTGGTTCGCGGGCGGCTTCAAGGGCAAACATCCCGGCCCAGTCACCGCGGAAGTTTGGAAATACGATGCAGCCTCGGACGCTTGGACCGCCGGCCCGCCGCTGCCGGAACCGCGGGCCGGAGGTGGACTGGCGGTGGTGGGACGTTCCTTGCATTACTTCGGCGGCTATAAGACCGATCGCGACACAAACCCACCTGATCACTGGAGCCTGCCGCTCGACGGGGGCAAGGATTGGCAGCGCGAAGCGGATCTGCCCGACCCGCGCGGTCATGTGAGTGCGGCGGTGCTCGATGGCAAGTTGTATGCGCTGGGCGGCGATCACGGCCACGACAAGACACAGATTGATGTCAGCTCCTGCCACCGTTTCGATCCGGCCGCAAAAAAATGGAGCGAGATCGCCAGCCTGCCGGATGGCCGCAGCCATTTTGAATCGAGCACCATCATCCACGAAGGCCGCATCCTGATCGTCGGCGGGCGCTGCAACAGTTCGAAGCCGCCGCGCAATGTCGTGGGCGACCTGCTCCAGTACGATCCCAGGGCGAACGCTTGGCAGGTCGTCGGCACCATGCCTGAGAAACTGCTCGCCCCGGCGGCCGCAATTATTGCCGGGCGCATCGTGGTCACCGGCGGTGGCCTCAACAACCCCCGGCCGCTGACGGCCATCACGCGGATGGCGCCGCTTCCGGCCATCCGGCAATAAGTCAGGAGAACAGGTTTTAGAATTGCCAGCGGGCCAGTACTCAACCACACTCACCTTGATGTCTCCGCGCACCATCCTGTGTGTTTGCCTGCTCGTGTCCGGGTTGGCCGGCCATCTTCACGCGCAAACCCCGGCCGTCCTCAACTATCAGGGCCGGGTGTCGGTGGACGGCAAGAATTTCAACGGCACCGCGTATTTCGTCTTCAGCATTCAAGATGAGAACGGGATCATTTTATGGTCGTCCGGTAATTTCCCGATGCGCGGCAGCACGAATCTTCCCCCGGGCGTCTGGCGGCTGAAGGTGAGCGATGGCGTTTACAACATCCGACTCGGTGACCGGGCCGCCGGGATGCCGTCGCTGGACTCCGGTCTGCTCCGCAATGCCAGCGCGCCACAACTGCGGGTGTGGTTCAATGACGGCACCAAAGGCTGGCTGCCGCTGGCGGGAGATGCGCCGCTCAACTCCGTCTTTCAACCCGCTACCGCCGCAAATCCGGCGAACCCCGGCACGCTGACAGCGGCGCAGGGCGACACCATCCTCCGCGAGTTGCGCGAAGTACGGGGCATGTTGCAGAAACAGCCCGCGAACCCGACGGCTGCTCCTATCGCGGAGGCTCCCAAAATTGTTACCGTGCCGCTCGGCGACAGCCCGTCCCTGGGCCGGGCGGACGCGCCCGTGGTGCTGGTTGAATTTACGGAATTTCAATGCCCCTTCTGCAAGCGCGCCCACGACGGCGTGCTGGCCGAGTTGCAAAAAAAATACGTCGATACCGGAAAGATCCGGCTGGTAAGCCGCAGCCTGCCGCTGCCCTTTCACCCCAACGCCGAACCGGCTGCGCACGCCGCCTTGTGCGCCCACGCCCAGCAGCAGTTCTGGCCAATGCGCGACCGGTTGTTCGTCAACACTGCGGCGCTGTCGCCGGCCGACTTCATGAAGGCGGCCGAGGAATTGAAGCTCGACCTCAATGCGTTCCAAGCCTGCCTGAACACCAGGCCGTACGCCGCCCAGATCGCGCGCGACAAGCAGGACGCGGCGGCGGCGGGCATCACCGGCACGCCGACGTTCGTCTTGGGCCGCGTCCAAGCCGGCAAAGTCACCGGCCTGCTGATCATCGGCGCGAAGCCCCTCCCATTTTTCGAGGCCGAGATTGAAAAATTGCTGTCGGCCAAATGAGCGCACGATGAAAAACACCGAAAACCAATCATTGAACACGGTGGCGACCGGGTCGGCCACCCTCCGACTGCAGGCGGCGGGGATTCTCGTCGCAGGGCTGGCCTTGGGCGTGATCTACAACCACGCCAGCCCGCTGGGCGTGCGGGCTGGCCGCACCGTCGCCAAGACTGGCACCGGATCTTCCGCTGCGCTGCCCGCGCGGTCCGACCTCGTGCGCACCGGATATTTCAATGAAACCGTTTCCCTGACTTTGGAAACACCCGCCGCCACGGCCGCGCCTTTTACGTCGCCCCCGGTCACAACTCCGGCGAATCCTCCAATACTTCCGCTGGGCATTCCTGCGGTGATCCCGTCAACCTCTTGGGCACAAGTCAAACCGCTGCTGGCCGCCGGGAAAATCGTGTTGGTGGATGCGCGCGCGAAGGCCAGCTACGAGGTGGGCCACATCCCCGGCGCGCGGTCATTGCCGGCCGGCAGCTCGGTCGCGGACGTGCAGTCGTTCGCCCGGTCGTATCCGCCCAACACCGCGTTTGTGACCTACTGCAGCTCGGAGACATGCGGCGCTTCCCGGAAAGTCGCCGAAGCGCTCGTGCAAATCGCCGGCATGAAAAACGTGAGCGACATGACTGACGGCTACGCGGTGTTTCTCGCCGACAAGTCGTCCATCCCGGCCATCGGCCCGGCCCCGAGATGAAAGTCACGCTGGAATTCGATGGAAAGGCTGTCGTGCGCTGGCTGCTGGCGGTGCTGCTCGTCTGGGCATCGCTCTCGAAGCTGGCCAACCTGAACGAATTTTATGCGAACCTCGCGGCCTACCAACTTCCGCTGCCGGACGCACTCGTGCGCCTGACGGCGATGGTGCTTCCGTGGATGGAGTTGCTCTGCGGCATCCTGCTCATCACTGGCACGGCGCGACGTGCGGCGCTGCTCTGGGCGATGATTTTGTTTTCCGTGTTTGTGCTGGCGACCGGCCAGGCATGGGCGCGGGGCTTGAACATCTCCTGCGGCTGCTTCGACTTGAGCTTCCTCGGCGAAAGCGCCAAGAAGTTTTTCGAAACCGTGGGCTTCGCCTTCTTCCGCGCGGGGCTGTTGCTGGCCGGTGCCATCTATGTCTGGCGGACCTCGGCGGGTTCTGTCACCAACCGGCCGGGCAAAGCCTGATGCAAGGTTGCCATCACCTCTGCCGCGGGTCGCTCGTTTGGCAACCTGCGCCAACGGACATGCTCCCAGTTTTTCAAACTTTCTGCTCGCTTTTCCAAAGAAAAACGGCCATGAAGTCCGACTTCAATCCGCCGTTAGAATGAAGTTTTCACCAACCAGCTTGTTCTGCGTCCTGGTCCCAGCGTTTTCTCTGGCCTGCCTCTCCGCTCCTGCGGCCACCACCATCAACGCCGTCAATAAATACTCCTACGGTGCAAACTTCGGCTGGATGGACTGGCGCGGCGACACCAACAACGGCGTGGCTGTCACCGATTACATCTGCTCCGGCTACATCTACTCCGCCAACGTCGGCTGGATCAACGTGGGCGGCGGCACATCAGCCAACAGCATCCAGTACCAGAACAATTCCGCCACCGACTGCGGCGTGAACCTGGACGGCGCCGGCAATCTCCGCGGTCTGGCCTACGGCGCGAACATCGGCTGGATCAACTTCGAAAATCTCGGCGCGCCCAAAGTGGACCTGAACACCGGCAGGTTTAGCGGTCATTGCTACAGCGCCAACTGCGGCTGGATTTCCCTCAGCAACGTCTTCGCCCAGGTCCAGACGGACTTCATCCTGCCCGGCGCGGACACGGACGGCGACGGCCTGCCAGATGCGTGGGAACTGGTGAACTTCGGCTCGCTGGCCCAGGGAGCGACCGGCGACCCGGATGGCGACGGCGGAACGAATCTTCAGGAATATCTGGCCGGCACCAATCCAAACGACCCGGCCGGCCTGCTGGTTATCACGTCCTTCTCCCCCGGCCCGATCGCGACGAACGCCACACTCTCCTGGCAGACCGTGCTCTCAAGAAAATATTTCATCGAACAGAACCTGGACCTGGGCACGCCGCTCTGGTCCGACAGCGGGCTGGGTCCCATCCCGCCGGACGGTGCGACCACGACCCGTCAGTTTGCCAGCACGAACGGGTCGATGCGCTTCCTGCGTGTCCGCGCGGTCAAGCCACTGTCTCCGTGAAAATTTTTGAACCGGTTGAATTTCGAAAGTCAAAGATTATGAAAACGCTGATGTCGCTCCGCACCTTGGTCATGGCCGCGCTGCTCTGCGCCGCCCACGCCACATCGTTCGCGCAAGGCCCGCTGAATCCGCCCGGCCCGCCCATGCCGACGATGAAGACGCTCGTGGAAATGGAGCCACGCACCCACATCACGTCGCTGCCCTACACCATTACTGCCTCCGGCTCGTATTATCTCACCACCAACCTCAACGGCGGCGGCGCGGGCAAGGGCATTGTCGTCCAGGCGAGCGGGGTCACGATCGACCTGCGCGGCTTCACCATTCTCAACTGCACCGTCGGCATCAGCGCGGGGCCGGGCGTCCGGGGTGTGACGGTTCACAATGGCATGGTCAGCGGCTGCACCGGCACGGGCATCGATCTCGGCGCGGTGAACAAGGTCCGACTCGAGGACGTGATCGTCTGCAACAACGGGGGCGACGGCGCGAGCGTGGGATCGGCCTCCATCGTGACCCTCTGCACGGCGGTGGCCAACGGCGCGCGCGGCCTGGCGCTGGACAGCGGCGGCGCGGTCTTTCGCTGCGTCGCCCAGTCCAACAGCGCCAGCGGCATCACCGTCACCTCGAACTGCCAGGTGACCGACAACACTTGCGAGCGGAACGGCTCGGGCGCGGGCCAGGCCGGCGTGCTCACCACCGGCTTCGGCAACCGCGTGGAAGGCAATTCCTGCAATGACAGCGCCGCGCACGGCTTCAAGATTGACGGCACCGGCAACCTCGTCATCCGCAACAATGCCTGCCGCAACGTGGCCGGAGATTACGCCGTGAGCATGGGCAACAACTACGGGCAGGTGCTGGTCGCGCCCGGCGCGGCCTTCGTGAACTCGAATCCGTGGGCCAACTTCTCCTGCGGCACCCCGCCCAACGGCCCCTGCGCCACCGACGGGAGCTGCGATGACGGCGTGGCGTGCACGACGGATGTTTGTGACGTGAAGACCGGCCAATGCGCGCACGCTTTGATCCCGACCTGCGCCAACGCGGTTTGCGGCAACAACGTCCTGGAAGGCAATGAGCAATGCGACGACGGCAACGTCATCAACGGCGACGGCTGCGACAATAACTGCACGCCGCCCAGTTGCGGCAACGGCATTGTGACCGCCGGCGAGCAATGCGACGACGGCAACCTGATCAACGGCGACGGCTGCTCGGCCGTCTGCCAGATTCAATGCGTCACCGGCGCCGCATGCACTGACGGCAACCCCTGTACGACAGGGGACGTTTGCGTCGATGGCGCATGTAGAGGGACGCCCTTGGTCTGCAACGACAACAACCCCTGCACCAACGACAACTGTTCGATGGGCGTGTGCGTTTACAATCCTACAATCGGCGTATGCGATGACGGCAACCCCTGTACGACAGAGGACACTTGCTCCGGTGGCGCATGTATAGGAGGGTCGCCCTTGGTCTGCAACGACAACAACCCCTGCACCAACGACAGTTGCGATGGCAAGAGCGGAGCGTGTGCCCATACGGTGATTCCCAACTGCAGCTTTTGCGGCAACAACATCTTGGAAGGTGATGAGCAATGCGACGATGGCAACCTCATCAACGGGGACGGCTGCTCGGCGGTCTGCTCCGTCCAGCCCGGCTTCACCTGCGTCGGCACCCCCAGCGTCTGCACCACGGTCTGCGGAGACGGCATCCCCGCCGGGGGCGAAAAATGCGACGACGGCAATCTGATCAACGGCGACGGTTGTTCCGCCGTTTGCCAGGCC
>CANMZY010000083.1:0-10298 GCA_947502425.1 Verrucomicrobiales bacterium | reverse complement strand
ATCGCCCCGCGCGTGGTTTTTTCCCTGGCGGGAATTGAAGATGACCAGGCCCACGCCGAGCAGGATCAGAACGCCGCCGAGGATGAGCCGCGGGCGGGAGGCGGGCTGAGACGTGTTGGAGTTCATACGAAATTCAGGTGCGATTTTTCAGGCAAACCCCGCGCGAGTCAAACGCGGAAAGAGGGAGTGAAACCTGGGCGCGGCGGATTCACCCGTTTACCGCGCGGCCGATTTGAGTTCGTCAAAGCGGCGGCGCATCTCGGTCAGGCGCGCGGCCTGGGCGGGATCGGCGATGAGATCGTGCTCCTCCCGCGGGTCGGCGCGCAGGTCGAAGAGTTGCTCGGTCTTGAAATCGGGCCAGAGAAAATATTTCCAGTCCTTGCGCACGAGGGCTTGAGAGGCGGGGATTTTGTTGGTGTTGCCGATGATGGCGTGTTCGTAGAAAAACTCGGTGCGCCACTCCGGCTTGGACGCGGCCAGATAGAGCGGGGCAAGGTCGCGGCCCTGCATGGTGGCCGGCGCCTTGAGGCCGACGGCGGCCAGGATGGTGGGGGCGAGATCCGCGTTCAGGGCGAAGTCGTCATTGGTCTGCCCGCGCCGCGCCGCCGAGAGGCGCGGGTCGCGCACGATGAGCGGCACGCGGATGCTTTCCTCGTGCGGATACCATTTGTCCGCGAGTCCGTGCTCGGCGTGGAAGTAGCCGTTGTCGCCTGTGAAGATGACGAGGGTGTTGTTGAGCAGGCCCTGTTTCTTCAGTTCCGCGAGCACGCGGCCGCAGGCGGTGTCCACCTCGGTGGCGAGGCGGTAGTAGTTTTTCATCATGCTCTGGTATTTCTCCGGCGTGTCGAAGCGCCAGCGCCAGCGGACGCGGCCTTCGTTCTTCTCATGGGCGATGAAGGGCGGGAGGCGGCGAAACGATTCGTCCGTCGCGTTGGGCGGCACGGGGATGGTCACGTCCTGGTAAAGTTTCAGGCTCTCCGGCTGCGGCAGGTATTGCAGCGGATTTCCGTCCTCGGCGTGGGTGGCGAAGAAAGCCAGCGTCAGACAAAATGGCTTGTCGGCCGGACGGGTGCGCAGGAAAGTCAGCGCGTCGTTTTCGTTTTTCTGGGTGACGTGGATTTCCGTTCCATCCGGCTGCTTGATCCAATGCGTGCCGGCGTAGGAACGGCCAAAGTCAAATTGCTCGGCGGGAAATTTTCCATTGTGCCACTTGCCGACATGCCCGACGAACCAGCCGTTCGTCCGGAGCAGTCCGGGAAAAGTTTCCGCCCACGGCGTCTTGAAGGCGGCGAAAGCCGGGTTGCCGTGCCGCGACATCCATTGCCCGGTGAAGAGCGAGGCCCGGCTCACGCCACAGATGGCGGTGGTCACGCAGGCATGGGTGAAGCGCGTGCCCTCCTTGGCGAGTTGGTCGAGGTGGGGCGTCTGCACGACCGGATGGCCCGCGCAGCCCAGCGTGTTGTAACGCCAGTCGTCCGCGTAAAGGATGAGGATGTTCATCGGCTTCTCCACGGCGGAGAACGCCGGGCCGGACGCGAGGAGGATGGCCAGAAGGAGGAGTTGTTTCATGATCAGGAGTCCCCGGCCGGTTTTTTGGGCGCCGGATCAACCGGCTTGCGCAAGGCGCCGCCCGGACCGCCGCCGAATTGCTTCCAGAAAAGTTTCTTGAACGGATTGACCTTGGGCCCGACGGCCTGCTCGTTCACCAGCAGCGGCTGCACCTCGCTCCACCACGTCTCGTAGGCGGCACGCAGCTTCGCCACCTCGTCCGGATGGCCGGCCAGCACGTTGGTTTTCTGGCCGGGATCGGCGCGGAGATCGAAGAGGGAGTTGTTGTTCACGAGGCTGAACTGGCGGTCGCGGATGGAACACTGGGAAAACTTCGCCTGCTCCGCCTGACCGCGCGGCCAGCGGCCCACATGGGTGACGAGCACGCGGTCCGGCCACGCCGCTTCCGGATTCTTGAGCAGCGGCAGCAGGCTGCGGCCTTCAACCTGGCGTCGCGTGGCGTCGTCCAGTCTGGCTCCGGTGATTTCGGCCAGCGTCGGGAAAATGTCGAGATGCGCCGTCAACGCCGCGCAGTCCGCGCCGCCGCGAAAGCCAGCTGGCCACCGCCAGAAGGAGGGCACGCGCGTGCCGCCCTCGAAAGGCGTGGCCTTGCCGCCGCGCATCCCGGCGTTGAAGGTGCCCACGCCCTCGGTGCCGCCGTTGTCCGTCAGAAAAATGACGAGCGTATTTTCTTCCAGACCCCACGCCTTGAGCCGGCCGAGCAGTTCGCCAAAGTTGTCGTCGATGTTTTCGATCATGCCGAAAAACCGGGCCTGGTTGTCCGAAACTTTTCCGGCGTGGCGCTGGATGTATTTCTCCGGGCATTGCAGCGGAGCATGCGCGGCGTTCAGCGGGATGCAGGCCAGGAACGGCTGGCCGGCGCCTCGTTTCGCGTCGATCCACCGCAGCGCCTCCTGAAAAAACACGTCGGTGCAGTAGCCTTTCGTCTGCTCGAACTTCCCGTTGTGCAGGATCGCCGGATCGAAATACTGGTTGCCCGGCGCATCGCCGCAACTGCCCGGATACGTCTGCCCGATGCCGCCGCCGCCGTGGATGAACACCTCATCGAAGCCCCGCCGATCCGGACGATACTCAGCTTCATCGCCGAGATGCCACTTGCCGAAGATGCCGGTGGCATATCCGGTGCGTTGCAAAACCTGCGCGAGGGTGGTGGCCTGCAAGGTGAGTCGTTCCCGCTCGAGAATCGTGTGCGTGACCCCGTTCTTGAATTCGTGCCGCCCGGTCAGCAGTGCGGCGCGGGTGGGCGCGCAGGTGGGGCTGACGTGAAAATCCGTGAAGCGCACGCTCTGTTTCCAGAAGGCGTCCAGGGCGGGCGTCTGGATGATGGGATTGCCCAGGCAGGCGAGATCGCCGTAGCCCACGTCGTCCGGCATGACGATGATGAGGTTGGGCCGCGCTGGAGTGTCGGCGGCGCGCGCTTCCGGCGTCATCGCTCCGATGAGGATGAACAACCAAGCCGCCGCACGGAGGGCGATGGACCTACGGGAATTCATGCTGACGTAATTAGTGCCACGCTTCCGGGAGAAATGGAACCACGAAAGGAGGCGTGAACCTGACCAGCCTTCGGCAATTCCCTCCAGCGACTTCGGGCTTGATGCGAACTTCAATCCCGGTAGCCAACCGTCCCGGATTTGTCCACGGTGTAGCCCCATTTGCGGATGTATTCCGGGCCGGGCAGAAACTCGTCGTGTTGCGCGGCGAGCTTCTGCTTCAGCGCGGTCTCGAGTTCCGCCTGGAGTTTCGCGTGCGCCGGCGGGCCGACGAGATTGGTAAGCTGATACGGATCGGCCTCGTTGTCGTAGAGCAGCCACGGGCCGTTAAGGTCGCGGACGTAGGTGTGCTTCGCGCTGCGCAGGGCGCGGTATTCACGTCCGCCACGTGGACGGGTGAACTCTCCAAACGGCGACAGGCAACGGACGATCGTCGCTCCGCCGGAAGGATCCGCCCCGCCACGCATCGCGCCGGTGAAGTCGAGGCCCTCGACGGATTTCGGAATCGCGCGGCCGCACAGGCTCAGGAGCGTGGGCATCACGTCCTCGGTGTTGATGGTGACGGCGAGGCGTTGCGGCGGGATGCCGAGCGCGGCCGGCAGGCGGAAGAGCATCGGCACGCGCGCGGATTCCTCCCACGGCCGTTGTTTGCGGTGCTGGGCCTGCGATCCAATCATGTCGCCGTGGTCGGAGGTGAAGACGACGATGGTGTTGGTCGCGAGGCCGGTTTCGTCCAGCGTGCGCAACAGGTCGGCGAAGCAGTCGTCCAGCGCGGTGCAATGCGCGTAGTAGCCGGCGAGGTCCTTGCGCGCCTGGGCCTGCGCGGCCGGCGGGACGTTCGGATGGAGCTGGATTTTTTCCGCCGAATACATCGCGCGATATTTCGCCGGCGCGGTCTCGAAAGGATTGTGCGGCGGTCCCCACGCGAGCCAGAGGAGGAAGGGTTTTTCCGAATTCGTGCGGCTGCGCAGATACGCCTGCGCGTCGCGCGTCTGGGCGATGGCATCGTAGCCGTCCCACTTTAATTTCTCCGGGCCGTCGGCGTAGTAGAACGAGTTGTTGTAGGCGTGGGTGCATTCGAGAACTTTCCAGTAATCGAAACCCTGCCGGCGCTCGCGCGGAATGAACGCCGAGCGGCTGCCGTGGCCATCGATGTGCCATTTGCCGATGCAGCCGGTGTCGTAGCCGGCGGCCTTGAGTTCCTTCGCCAGCGTCACGGCGTTGGTGGGCAACGGCACGTCGTTGAGAAAAATTCCGTGCGTCTGCGGACGCTGCCCGGTGAGCAGCGACGCGC
Source organism: Verrucomicrobiales bacterium (assembly GCA_947502425.1). Lineage (GTDB taxonomy): Bacteria > Verrucomicrobiota > Verrucomicrobiia > Limisphaerales > SIBH01 > SIBH01. The sequence continues at coordinate 5,945 of CANMZY010000083.1, read as the reverse complement.
GTGTGGGCGAACAAACCGGCATTCCGGCCACGGCCTGAGTGAAGTTCACGCATTGCCGCTCGAAGCGGTCGAGATGCGGCGTCTGCACGTTCGGATCGCCGGCAAATCCAAATGCCTGCGCGCGCCACTGGTCGGCGATGACGAAGAGAATGTTCGGGGAATTGGTCCGGGCCGTCGCGCCGGTCGCGTTCACTGCGGCGGCCCGGCGGAGCTTCACCGGCGTCGTATTCGGCTGAAGAGTGCCGGGCGTGCTGCGGCCGTCGTCCACATATTTGTCGAGCAGCGTCGCGAGGCGCCCGACGATTTCGGGATGGGCGGAATAAACGTTGTTCGTTTCGCCAGGGTCTTTCGAGAGATCATAGAGCTGCAAGGGCGGCAGCCGCTTCGACGCCGGGCTGCCGGGCGTGGGCGCGCTCCAGCCGCCGGAGTCGGCGCAGAGTTCGAGCTTCCAGTTGCCCTGGCGCACGGCAAACGAGCCGTTGATGGAATGATGCACCAGCGCTTCCCGCAGCGGCGCGGGGGCGCGACCTTCGAGCACGGGTAGAAAACTGACGCTGTCCTCGGCGGCGGTGTCCGGCAGTTTCTGGCCGAGCACCTCCGCGCAGGTGGCGAAGAAATCATTGAGGCAGATCAGTTGATCGCTGGTCGTGCCGGGCTTGATGCGGCCCGGCCAGCGGGCAAGAAAGGGGACGTGATGTCCGCCGTCGAAGATGTCCGCCTTGGTGCCGCGAAATTGTGCGCTGGGATTGTGGCCCTTGGCGAGCAGCTCGGGGAACTTCGCCTCCGGCGAGCAACCGTTGTCACTGGTGAAGATGACCAGCGTGTTGCCGGCCACGCCGCTCCGCTCCAGCGCGGCGAGCACGGCGCCCACGCTGGCATCGGTCTGCATCACAAAGTCGGCGTAGGGATTCAATCCGCTTTTGCCCTGCCATTCTTTTGTCGGCACGATGGGCGTGTGCGGGGCGTTGAGCGGGAGGTAGAGGAAGAACGGCCGGCCGACCTTGGCCTCGGCGGCGCGCTCACCAATATAGGCCACGGCCTTTTGCGTGAGCGTGGGCAGCACATCAACCGCCTCGAAGTCTTCGGCGGCGGGACCTTTGCGCGTCGTGCCGCCGGTGCGGCCAGACATCATCGGGAACGCCTTGTCCACCGTGGGAATTTTCGCGATGCGATCGTTCTCGATGAACGAATAGGGAATCATGTCAAGCGAGCCGGCCAGGCCGAAAAAATAATCGAAGCCCTGCGTGTTCGGTCCGCGCAGAATCGGCCGGATGAAATCCACCTTCCAGCCGTCGGCACCTCGTTCAATTCCGTCGGTGAACGGCGCGGTGCCGGGCTGGCGCGGCCATTCGAAACCTAGATGCCATTTGCCGATGGCCGCGGTGTGGTAGCCGTGCTGCTGGAGAAACGCCGCCACGGTTAGGCGGCCCGGCTCGATCAACGGCGGACTCATCCCGCCCAGCACGCCGTTCTTGAGGCGCGAGCGCCAGTTGTAGCGTCCGGTCATCAATCCGTAGCGCGTGGGCGTGCAAACGGCGGAGCTGGAATGCGCGTCGGTGAAGATCATGCCCGCCGCCGCCAAGCGGTCGAGCTGCGGTGTGGCAATTTTCCCCTGAGGATTCAGGCACCGGACATCACCATAGCCGAGGTCATCCGCGAGGATGAAAACGATGTTGGGCTTCCCAGCGGTCGCCCCGAAAAGCTGCGTGCCCAGTGCCTGGAGCGCGAGCAAGGCCGCGAGCAGATAATTTGGCCGAGGAATCATGCGGGCCACTCTAGCCTCGCATCCCCATCGAATGCCATATGGAAACCGGCTGCCGATGGCAACGCGAGCCGGCCCAGCGGTCGCAGTGTGACTACTGCTACTTGGGACGGGCGTCTGACCCCGGGGATTTTCTGGCCGCGCCCGGCTCCGGATCCGTGAACGGAGGCCGCTCGAACTTCAGTCCGTCGCCGGTCACGCGCGGATCGCCGGTTTCGGTCAGAACCTTCATCAGCCGCCGCGCCATCTCCCCTTGCTCGACGAGCAAGGAGGCCAGGCCGGCGACGTTCTTCGTCTGTTCAGGGTCGGAGCGCAGATCGTAAAGTTCCTCGCCGGGCCGCCGGGCGAAGGCGCGGTCGTAGAATGGTTTTCCCTGGGGCTCCCGGCGGTGTTTCACGAGCCACGCCTTCGTCGGGCTGGCATCGAAGTCAGGGAAGGCCACGCGGTTGTTGTTCTCCAACTGGCCTGCCGTCGGCTCGCTCGTTTCAGTCACCGCGTACGGTGCGCCCATCGGCCAGCGGTCGGGGGCGAAGTTGCGGATGAAAAGAAAATCCTTCGTGCGAATGGCGCGCATCGGATACGGCAGGTTGCCTTCGCGCGCCGGGCCGACATGGCGTTCGCGGCCGGTGACCACGTGGTCCCGCGTCGGATCAATCTGCCCGCTCTTCGGCGAGTTCAACTGCGCGACCAGGCTGCGCCCGCTCACGCCCTCGGGAATTTTCGCACCGCCGATTTCCATGAAAGTAGGCGCGAGATCCATCAGGTTCACGAAATCATCTACCACGCGCCCGCCCGCCCCGCCGGGCACGCGCGCCACAAGCGCCACGGCCGTGCCGAAGTCGTAGAGGTTACATTTGCCGCCGGGCACGCCCGGCATGCCGTGATCGCCGCTGATGACGACAATCGTGCGTTCCAGTTCGCCCGCCGCTTCGAGACGCTTCAGCAGCACGCCGATGTAGGCATCGTTGGCCTGACATTCGCCGAGATAGTCGGCGACATCCTCGCGCACCTCGGGCACGTCGGGCAGGAACTTCGACATCTTCCCCAGCAACGCATCCGGCTCGATGTCCCAGAGTTTTTTGCCCGAGCCTTTGACCCAGGCGCGGTGTGTCGTGGTGGGGCCGAAGAAATAAAGCCAGGGCTGGCCGGGTTTGCGGTCGGCGAAAAAGGCGTCGAAGTTGCCGCGCACCTGGTCGAGAATTTTTTCGCGGGCCTCGGCGACGCTCGCGCCGTTCGCGACCATCCGACCGGCCTCCTCGGAAAAATTGTTCGGCAACCGCCCCGCCTTTTCATAGGCGTGCTTCTGCCCGCCGAACGGCGCATCGACGGGCGTGTCCGGACTCCACACCTTGTGGCTTTTGCCGATGTGATAGCCCGCGTCGCGCAGCAGCAGCGGGAAGGTCGGGATGTCCGCGTTCCAGACCGCGCCGTTCAGAATCGCGCCCCGATCCGTGTTCCACCAGTAGCGCCCTGACAGCAGCGCGCTGCGGCACGGCGTGCAGGACGGCGCGGACACGAAGGCGTTTCGGAACATCACCCCTTCGCGGGCGACCCGATCGATGTTCGGCGTCCGGATGACCTGGTTCAGCGATGGCCCGCTCTCCAGCTTCGCGTAGCAGCTCGCGTATCGGCCCCAGTCATCCGCGAAGCAGAAGAGGATGTTGAGGCGATTGGTGTCCGCGGCGGGGGAACGGCCACACAGCACACAAAGAAGCGCCAAAAACATGGCGGCGGATTTCATTCCGGGAAAATAAACCATCCGCCCGACGGAGACGAGACAAGTTCACATCCGGGTCTGACTCCATGGGCATGTCCCCATGGGCCTGACGGCGGAATCAGATCGCCAGGATCGGCACCTCGGTCGGGCCGTCGCCGGAGATGTGCAGCACCTTGCCGGCGGCATCGAGGATCACCACCCGTTCCTTCTGGAAATGCATCCCCTCGGTCGTGGTGGCGGCGAAGTTCTGGGAGAAGCTGAGTTTGAGGGTGACGACGTGGACATCGTTGAAAGTTTTGCCATCGAGCTTGAACTCTTGGTGAAACTTGACCCCGGCGTGATAGTCGAGACGGCTGGAAGGCTCGGCGTAGCGCTTGAGGACTTGCTTGCCGAATTTGCCAACCAAGTCCGAATAGTAGGCGACGGCGTCGCCGGTGATCGCGCAGGGAATGCGGATGCCGAGCTGCTCCTTATACCACCAAACGTTGTCGCCGACCGGGGCCTTCGCCCCTTTCGGTTGGGACAAGCCGAGCGGGTCGTTGCGGTCGCGGGCTTCCGCGGCCTGGCGCAGTGTCTCTTTGGATGTTTGGGCCGCCTCGGCGACAGCGATCAGGGCGGATTCTTTGTCGTCCTTGGCTGCGCGGGTAATGACGACCCGGTGTTTCGCCGGATTGGCCGGCCATTCTTTCGGCTGGGCGCCCGGCAAGACGTCAGCCATGGCAGCTCCCGTAAACGTATCCCACGCCAGCAGCGCGATGGTCAGGCGGATTGCGGTGGAAGTGGCGGCGCGGTGGATCATTGGAATGGATTTCATAGGTAGCATTGGTGGTCGGGCAGAGACGGTTCGTTGGCCTTGCTCATCAGTTTATTTCTTTAACAGTTCCACCATAGTCTGGCCCATGGCTTCGCCGACGTCCATGTAAACTTCGGCCTTGCCCCCGTAGTGACCGTTGCCGCTGCCGCCTTGGGCCATGGGATGCGTGTAGATGGTCGCGACGTTGCCTTTGAACTCCGGGTATTTCCCCGAGGTGCCGTCCACGGCGAGATGGGCGTTGAGGATTTTACCGCCGTTGCCGCCGCTGCCTTTTACGGATTCACCCATCGTGCCGAGCACGAACTTCGCATTCGGGGCGTTGAAGTCCTTCCGCACCGCCTTGATGAACTGGACCATATTTTTCTCGTAGTGAGCCGCCCAGACTGGATTGCCGGCGTCCTTTTCACCCTGCCAGTAAAAGAAGCCGGCCACCTCGTAGCGCTTCGCTCCGGGGTAGTGCTTGTCGAGATCCGCCAGCACCTTTCTGGCATCCGCCGTGTCATCGTCATACTGTTTGCCAGCATACCAGCCTGCCGGTTGATCACCCTTCAGGGTGACAGTCCCCTCTTTGATGACGGGCGGAACGGGTTCCGTCCCTTTGGCCCATGAATCCGGGGCATCCCGATAACCGGCATACACTTTGTCCCCTTCTTCAAACCGCGCGCTTCCCGGGGGCAAAAGATGCCAGCCAAGGGCGCGGTTGCCGATGCAACTCTTGAGAATCATCACGGGTGCATCGACCGCATTGCCGACCACATGTCCGATCCCGAACTCCACGCCAATGGTGGTCGATTTGAATATTTGCTCGGGTTGCGCGACGCCCAGCCACTCGTTGTTCATCAACCCATTTCCCTGCATCATCCGCACAAAGCGGACATCTTTGCGCACTGACCAGTTGCCGGCCTCATCCACGAGGTAGGGATATTTCATCTTGGTCTTTACGGCATGCTCCAGGGACCCCTCAGGTTTGCCTTTGTCGCCAGCGTCAATCCTCCCCATGCCAACCATGTTTGACTGGCCCAGCAGGATGAAGACTTGGACAGGTTTGCTCATGTCGGCCGGTTTGCCGTCCGGCTTCGGGATTGGCGGTTCTGCCGCCGAGCCACTGGTGAAAGGTGAAAGAGCGAGCGCGGTGAGCGCGATGGATGACAGGCCAAAAGCTCGGCGGGTGATGTGGTTCTGTTTCATGATTAGTCCTTGTCCGTGTGTTCGTACGCTAAACTACCTGTTTACGACAGATTTCGATGGAACCCCGAAGACATCCAGTTCGCGCCAGACGAAGGCACCGGCGTTGGTTCCGCCGACTGCTAGGAATTTGCTTTTGGCGGGAGGCTTCTGAAAGAGCCAATGGGTCGGACCGGAGGGCGGGGAAATGGGGGGTGGGTCGATGCGCTTCATAAACCCACGGGTTTCAATTTGAATTTCCGGATGCTGAGACCCTTGTTGGGTGCCTTGACCGTGAACTGGAACGAGTTTGAGCCCTTCTTTAAGTCGATGAGCACCGGCTTTGTCTCGCCCCAGTATCCCTTGGTGTAGGGCAGCGGAATATCCACCATCGTGCGCCTGTTCAAGCGGAGCATGAATTCCCGGCCCATGGTCACCGTGCACACCTCAGCCGTCAGTTCATATTTGCCGTCCGCTGGGGCATCCAC
>CANMZY010000082.1:0-10299 GCA_947502425.1 Verrucomicrobiales bacterium | reverse complement strand
CGATCCGCTCACCGCGACCGGCGACACTCTCACCTTCACCGACACCATCGGCGTCAACGCCCAGCGCTTCTACCGCATCCGGCAGCTCCAGCCGTAATCTTCCAAACACGGTGGTTGGCGGAAGCCCTGGGAGCGCCAGCATCCTTGCCGGCGTGTTCGTGTTCGGTCCCCCGCCTCGCGCCGGGGCGGGTTTTACAAACCGTGTCCAGATGCGCCCGCGCCGATGGCCGCCCGGATTTTGTGATAGCGGCCAAAATCACCGCCGATATACTGCGCGCCAATCCACGAGTTCACCATGGCCGCGACATTCACAAAGTTTTTTCTGCTGGCCGCCTTGGCGTGGCCTGGGCTGGCGCGGGCGCAGGGGGTGATCGAGGGCGGCGTCACCTTGCCGCGGCCCCGCGTGGAGCCGGTGGGCGACTACCAGTGGGCCGAGCTGCGGAAAGGCGTCACCTCGCGGATGCAATGGCACCTGCTCGCCCTGCACGGCTACCAGTTCTTCGACCTCGACGACCGCGAGCCGGACACCGCGATGATCAACTGGACCAGCTCGGGCCTCGTCCCGCACCTCTACCGCTGCCGCGAAGGCGCGGATGATCTGCGCTTCGCCGTCACGCTCTGGAACCTGGCCCCAAAAAACAAAGCCAGCGCCGCCGCCCACGAAGCCAGCGCGTGGCTCGAGCAGGTCAGCCGGCAAATCCCGATCAACGCCCGCAGCCGGCCGGCGGGCTTCATGGATGATGAAACCTTTCGCGCGATCTGCATCACGAAGATTCGCCAGTTGCTTCCGCCCCAGTGAAATTCTTCATTCTCCACCTCCTGCTCTGCCTGCTCGCCTGCGGCTGCTCCTCGCCGCGCCGTGGGGCCGCGCCGTTGCCGGATTCCCTGGTGGCGCATTTCCAGCCGCCGCCGGAATTCGCGGGGAAGATGGGATCGTTTCGTTCGCCGCAGTTTTTTACGGACGGATCGCGCGTGCAGTCGGCCCGGGACTGGCCGCGGCGGCGCGCGGAAATTTTCTCCTACTGGCACGGCGTGATGGGGGCGTGGCCGCCGCTGCTGGAGAAGCCGAAGCTGGAAGTGCTCAGGCAGGAGCGGCGCGAAAACTTTTCCCAGCGACGCGTCCGCATCGAGACGGGGCCGGGACAGACGCAGGAAGGCTGGCTGCTGGTGCCGGAGGGCCGGGGGCCATTTCCGGCGGTGCTGGTGGTCTATTATGAACCGGAGACGAGCGTGGGCTTGAACGAGGAGGAGAAGCATCGGTTTCGCGATTATGGGCGGCAACTGGCCCGCCGCGGATTTGTCACGCTCAACCTCGGGACGCCGGGCGGCAACGCCTGGCAGCCGGACCTTGGGCAGGCGATCTGTCAGCCGTTGTCGTATCACGCCTATGTCGCGGCGAACGGCTGGCAGGTCCTGGCCGCGTTGCCGGAGGTGGATGCCAGCCGCATCGGGGTCATCGGCCACAGCTACGGCGGCAAGTGGGCGCTCTTTGCGGCGGCGCTCTGGGAAAAGTTTGCCTGCGTGGCGGTGAGTGATCCGGGCATCGTCTGGGACGAGACGAAACCGAACGTAAACTATTGGGAGCCGTGGTACCTCGGCCTCGACGCCGCGCAGCCGCGACCGAAGGCCGGCGTCCCCTCGGCGGCCAATCCCCGCACCGGCCCGTACGCCCGGCTCGTGAAAGAGGGGCACGACCTCACCGACCTGCACGCGCTGATCTGTCCCCGGCCGTTCCTCGTCAGCGGCGGCAGCGAAGACGGACCGGAACGCTGGACGGCGCTCAATCACGCCAGCGCGGTCAACGACTGCCTCGGCTTCAAGCACCGCGTGGGAATGACGAACCGCGCCGCGCATTCCCCGGACGAAAAGGCCAACGCCGTGGTGTGGGAATTTTTCGAGTGGGCGCTCCGGGCGAAATGATGGGCGCCATCCGGCATGATCTCGCTTCAGTTTTGAGACTGGACTAACCTTCCGAAAAAATATGTGCGGCCGATTTTCCAATGCCCAAGAGTTGTCCGAGCTGGCGGCGCTGGTGGAGTTTGTCGTCGTGGCCGGTTTCATGGCGCCACGCTTCAACATTGCACCGCGCCAGTTCGTGCCCGTCCTCCGCCGCGAGGAGGGCCGGACGGTGTTGCGGCCGCTGCGCTGGGGGCTGATCCCGTCGTGGGCGGAAGAGGAGCGCATCGGCGACAACCTGATCAATGCGCGGGCGGAGACGCTGGCGGAGAAGGCGAGCTTCCGCAAACCCTTCGCCCGGCAGCGATGCCTGGTGCCCGCCGATGGTTTTTATGAATGGCGGCGGGCGGAGCGGTCGCGGACGCCGTTCCGTTTTACGCTGGCCGGCGGCGGGCTCTTTTGTTTCGCGGGGTTGTGGGAGCGGTGGCTGCGTCCGCCGCGCGCGCCGGATTTGATTCCGGATGATCCGGGGCAGGGGACCGAAGGGGCGGTGGTGGAGACGTTCACGATCATCACCACCGAGGCCAACGCGCTGGTGCGGCCGGTGCATGAGCGGATGCCGGTGATTCTTCCTGCGGAGCATTATCGTTCGTGGCTGGATGAGCAGCAGGAGGCGGATTTCCTGCAACCATTGCTCCGTCCATTCCCGGCGGAGGAGATGGTCTGCGTGCAGGTTTCGGACAAGGTGAACAGCGCACGCTTCGACGGTCCGGAGTGTTTTCAACCTGCTCCGACCTGAACTCCGATCGGCGAAGTCATCGCGCAAGGCCGGTCATTGACAAGTCACCGCGTCCGCTCTCAACATCCTCCATGCACACACGCTTCTCCGTCTTGAAATGGCTGCGCTCATTCGTCTGCGCCGCCGCGCTGCTTCCCACCGTCGGCGGGGCGGCGGACGCGCCGGCCACGCCGGGCGCGGCGGTGAAAGTGCCCGACAAACTGGTCGTCCTCACCTTCGATGATTCCGTGGCCAGCCACGCCACCATCGTCGGCCCGTTGCTAAAAAAGCACGGCTTCGGCGCCACGTTCTTCATCACGGAAGGATTCGATTTTGCGACGAACAAGGTTCAGTACATGACGTGGGCGCAGATCAAGGGACTGCACGAAGCGGGTTTCGAGATCGGCAATCACACGCGCCATCACCAAGCCGTCAACGGCCAGAAGCCGGCGCAGTTCGACGCCGACCTGGAATACATCGAGCAACAGTGCGCGGCGCACCAGATTCCGCGACCCACGAGTTTTTGTTATCCCGGATACGCCACCAGCGCGGCCGCCCTGCCGGTGCTGCGGGGTCGGGGATACCGGTTCGCCCGCGCCGGTGGAGCGAGGGCTTTTAATCCGGCGAAGGACGAGCCGCTCCTGATGCCGCAGGCGTTCGACTCCAAGCCGGGCGTGAAGTTCGAGCAGTTCGTCGCCGCCGTGGCGCAGGCCAAGGATGGCAAGATCGCCGTGCTCACGTTTCACGGCGTCCCGGACAAGCAGCATCCGTGGGTGAACACGGAGGTGGCCACGTTTGAAAAATACCTGGAGCATTTGAAGGAGCAGGGCTGCACGGTGATGGCCGTGCGGGACATGGTGAAGTATTTGCCGGCGGCGCGATCGGGCAGGGGAGCGGACTTGAATTGAAATTGATCATGAAAAAAATGATGGCGATGTGGGCGGCACTGGCAGGCTGCGTGGTGCTAGCGGCGAACGGGGCGGAGCCGTTGCGGCTGCCGATCTGGGAGAAGGACGTGCCGCTGGGCGACGGGAAGTTTGAGAAGGCGGCGGTGAACGTCACGGTGCATCTGCCCGCCCCGGCCAAGGCCAACGGACTGGCGATGGTGATCTGTCCCGGCGGCGGCTACGGCGGCAAGGTGCTTGATGGCGAAGGCCACGGCATCGCGCGCTGGCTGAACGCGCAGGGCATCGCCGGCGTGGTGCTGGATTACCGGCTGCCGCGCGGGGATTATCACCGGCCGCTGCTCGATGCCCAGCGGGCGATCCGTTTCGTCCGCGCGAACGCGAAGGAATGGAAGATCAATCCGGGCGGGATCGGGATCATCGGTTTTTCGGCGGGCGGCCATCTGGCCTCGACGGCGGGGACGCATTTCGACGCGGGGCAGCCGAAGTCGGAGGACAAGGTGGAGCAGCAGAGCTGCCGTCCTGACTTCATGGTGCTGGTGTATCCGGTCATCAGCATGGGGCCGAAGTCGCACGGCGGCTCGCGGAACAATTTTCTGGGGCCGGCCCCGACGGCGGAACTGGTGGCGTTGTTTTCCAACGAGCAGCAGGTGACGAAAGACACGCCGCCGGCGTTCCTGACCCACGCCGCGACGGACGGCGTGGTGACGGTGGAGAACAGCCGGATGTTTCTGGCCGCGTTGCAGGCGGAAAAGGTGCCGGCGGAACTGCTGGAGTTTCCGCAGGGCAACCACGGCTACAACGGCTACAAGGGCAAGGAATGGGACGCGTGGCAGAAGCGGTGCGTGGAATGGCTGACGGAACGCTACAAGTTGAAGCGGAGCGAGTGAACCGGTCCGCGCTTCCAGCTTCCGTCGCTCGCCGTCGTCGTTTACGTTTTCGCCATGCAGCGGCTCGGCAACAATCACGACGGCTACCACGGTGAGACGATCGACATCGTCGCCGTGCTGCGCGACCTCGAGACGGCGGCAAAACAACACGGCTGGACCTCCGAGACTTTCCACGCTGACGAAAACTTCCAGTGGTTCGCCTTGCGCCGGGCCGCTGCCCTCCGCACGCCGCGTGCCCCGTTCCGCGTTTACCTCAGCGCCGGCATCCACGGCGATGAACCCGCCGGCCCGCTGGCCGCGCTGGAATTGTTGCGCGCGAACGCCTGGCCCGCGCACGCCGAGTTGTGCCTGCTGCCGTGCCTGAACCCGACCGGCTTCCCGCGCAACTCCCGCCAGAACGCGCGCGGCCAGGATTTGAACCGCGACTACCGACACCTGGAGGCTGCCGAAACGCGGGCGCATGTGGCCTGGCTCCAGCGTCAACCGGCGTTCGACGCGGCCTTTTGCCTGCACGAGGACTGGGAAGCGCATGGCTTCTACGTTTACGAGGTGAACCCGGATGGCCGCCCCTCGCTCGCGCAAAAAATGATCGAAGCCGTCGTGCCCGTCTGCCCGATCGATCTTTCCCCGATGATCGAAGGGCGGGAGGCGCAGGGCGGTATCATCAGTCCAAACCTGGACCCGAACTCGCGCCCGCAATGGCCTGAAGCCTTCTGGCTGCTGCAAAACAAAACGCGCCTGAGCTGCACGCTCGAGGCGCCGTCGGATTTTCCACTGGCCACCCGCGTGCGCGCGCTCGTCGCGGCGGTGCAGGCGGCGGTGAGCTTGTTTTGAGCCGGAACCAGGCAGTTGGCCGGTCCGGAAAATCGCAGAGACGCGGAGAACGCGGAGGGACGCAGAGTTTGGCGGACGATGCAGCACCCACCTGATGGTGTCCCTCACTGTTTTCAACCCAGCGATCCCTGCGTCCACTGCGCCGCGGCGTTGGTCCCTGCTTTCCCTTCCCGGTTTCCGATTAAACCCCGCCCGGGCTTTTGCCGCTATCACCACTGTTCGCAAATCACAGACAGCAGAAGGACCATTATGAACAAAAACCAAAAGAACTGGGTGCGGCTGGCGGTCTTGAGCGCGCTGCTCGCGTGGCCGTCCGTGGAAATCTACCGGACGGTCCAGCTGCAGGGACAACTGGCGCGAGCCAGCAGAGCGAGAAAGGCGTGCTGAAACGCCTCGACAAGGTCCGCGCCGACCGCGCCGCGAAGCTCGCCAAGTCCGGCACCACCTCGGTGACGACCGTCAGCGAGAAATAAACCCGGCCCCGCCGAATCTTTTCCACCCCCGCGCCGAAGCGGGGGCGGCCGGATTTTTACCGCCCCGTCGTGTCCCCGGGCCGTTCCGCCGGCCGGCTCGCGTCGTGCGTTCCACCGCCGTCATCCGCAGTTCAGGCCGCCCGCTTTTTCTGCTCGGCGGCGAGGAACGGGATGACCTGGGCGGCGGCGGCTTCGAGTTCGAGGAGGAGCGCGGGAATGGTTTCGACTTGTTCGTCCCGGGCAAGTTGTTCAAGGCGGGTGGCCAGTTCCTGGAGGACCAAGGCGCCCACGCCGCCCGCGCAGGATTTCAAAGGATGCACCGCCTGCTCCACACCCTGCCAGTCGCCCGTGCCGCCCGCGCGCCGCGCGGCCTCAATTTTTTTTGGGGAACGAAATCCAGGAAGATGCTGATCATCTGGCCGACAAATTTCGCGCCGCCGAGGTCGTGCAGCTTGTCGAGGGCGGACGGTTCCAGGATAATTTCGGGGTTCATCGGGCCTTTCCCCGTTCGGCGCGGTGGTCAGTCGGCCACCGGGCGGGAATGTTGGGCGGCGGCCGGCCCGGCCGGGGCGGGCGGGGACGGGGACGGGGCTTTGACATGGTCGTTGATGCACTGGATCAGGTCGGCCTGGCTGACGGGTTTGGCGAGGAAGAGAAAGCCGCCGCTGTTCAGGCCGCGATGGGCTGATTCGCGGTTCGAGACGGTGGCGGTGAGAAAGATGATCGGCGTGGTGCGCAGCACCGGATCCGTCTGGAGCCGCGCGGCCAGTTCGCCGCCGTCCACGTTGGGCATGACCACGTTCAGTAGGATCAGGTCGGGCTTGAACTTGCGGGCGGGCTGGATGGTGGCGGGTGCCCAGTTCACCTCCTGCACCTCAAAGTCGCCGGTGGCTTCGAGGTTCAGCTTCACCATGCGAGTGAAGGGGGCCTCGTCATCAATGATGGTGTTCGTCTTTTGATCATAAGAGTCTCCTTGGGCCGGCCCGGCCGGTCACTGGAAAGGTTGGGGATTGGCTGGCGCTCACCATAAATTCTCTGATCTCGCTGACCATGCTAACTTGTTCCTCAACTCCGCGACATTAAACCTCAAATTTGCGGCTCGCGCTTTTGCTGCCGCTTTCGCCGCCACGAAAAATTTTCATTCCACCTATTGAATTCCACGACGCGCTGCCTATAGTGCGCTCGTTTTTGAAAAAACCACATGAGCCAATCTTCCGCTGACGGCCCGGCCTGGGACATCCCGGCCGCGCGCAACCTCTACAACATCCAACGTTGGGGCTCGAAATATTTCGACATCAATGAAGCCGGGCGCGTCGTGGTCTCGCCGCTGCAGGAAGCCGGCGCAGCCGTGGACATCAATGACGTGATCGACGAGGCGCGCGGCCGCGGCCTGAAGTTTCCGCTGCTGATCCGCTTCCAGGACATCCTCCGCCACCGCGTCGAGTCGATCAACGTGGCCTTCCGCAATTCCATCAAGGAATTCAACTATCAGGGAAATTATCGCGGCGTTTTTCCGATCAAGGTCAACCAGCTCCGCGAGGTCGTGGAGGAGATTCTGGACGCCGGCAAGCCCTACCAGTTCGGTCTCGAAGTCGGGAGCAAGCCCGAGCTGTTCGCGGGCCTGGCTTTGCAACATCAGGCCGGCAGCCTCGTGATCTGCAACGGCTACAAGGACGCGGGCTTCATCCGCATGGCGCTGCTCGGCACCAAGCTCGGCAAGAAGGTCATCATGGTCGTCGAGAAGCTGGAGGAGCTGCGGCAGATCATTTACATCTCCAAACAGGTCGGCGTCGAGCCGGTCATCGGCATCCGCGCGCGGCTCCTGAGCAAGGGCGCGGGCAAATGGGCCGAGAGCGGTGGCGAGAATGCGAAGTTCGGCTTGAGCACCGGCGAACTGCTCGCCGCCACCGAGATGTTGAAGGCGGAAAATCTCGGACACTGCTTCAAGCTCCTCCACTTTCACATCGGCTCGCAGGTGCCGGACATTCTCACCGTGAAAAAGGCGGTGCAGGAGGCGTCGCGCTTCTACGCGAAACTTTACAAGATGGGCTTCGCCATCGACTACCTGGACGTGGGCGGCGGGCTGGGCGTGGATTACGACGGCAGCCGCTCGGCCTTCGACAGCTCGACGAACTACTCCTTGCAGGAATACACCAACGACATCGTTTACTACATCGCCGACGTCTGCAACGCGGAGAAGGTGCCGCATCCGGAGATCGTCAGTGAGAGCGGGCGCGCCATCGTCGCCCATCACAGCGTGCTGATCGTGGAAGTGTTCGGGGCCATTGAAAAAATCCGCGCCGGCGCGCAGTTCACCTTCGGCGAGAACGAGCACGCGCTCGTCAAGGAGCTGCTCGACATTCGCAAGAACATCGCGAAGTTGAACAAGCTCGAGGCCTTTCACGACGCGCACGAACGCAAGGAGGACGCCCACCAGATGTTCACGCTCGGCCTGTTGGAGCTGCCCGACAAGGCCAAGCTCGAACAGCTCTACTGGGAGATCAGCCTCGAAGTCGTGCAGAGTTTTCACGGCCAGGCCTACATCCCGGAGGAGATTCGCAAGCTCGAAGACAGCCTCGGCGACCAATACCTTTGCAACTTCTCCGTCTTTCAGTCCCTCCTCGACCACTGGGCGCTCGGCCAGTTGTTTCCGATCATGCCCGTGGCGCGCCTCAACGAACGCCCGACCCGCGAAGCCACCCTCGTCGACATCACCTGCGACTCCGACGGACAGATCAACAAGTTCATCGACCTCCGCGACGTCCGCGACACCCTGCCGCTCCACAAACTGATTCCCAACCCCGCCGCCAACGGCACCGGCCACGGTTACGAGCCTTACTATCTCGGCTTCTTCCTCATGGGCGCCTACCAGGACATCATGGGTGATCTGCACAACCTTTTCGGCCGCGTCAACGAAGTCCACGTCTTCCTCGATCCCGACGAGCCCAACGGTTACTTCGTCGAGGAAATCATCGAGGGCAACACCATCGTCCAGTCCCTCGCCGCCGTGCAGTACGACGAGAACGAACTCAAGCGCCGCATGAAGGTGCAGATCGACGAGGCCATCAAGTCCGATGTGATGAAACCCTCCGAGGCCATGCGCCTGCTCGACGATTACGAGCGCGGCCTGCGCGAGTACACCTACCTGAACTTTTGAACACCGCGCCCCCGGGCCGCTGTCCGGTTTCCGCCTGAGCCATGACCGATTCCGCGCCCCAACCCGAACTGCTCGCCGCGCTCGGCCGAACCATGCGCGGACTCTCGGCGCTCTTTTGGGGGCTGCCGCTGGCCCTCGTCGTCTGCTTCCAGACCGCCAAGGGTGAATGGCTCCGCCCGCTCAATGTCTTCCCGCCGCTCGTCGTCACCGGCCTGCTCTACTACGGACTCCGCCTGCTGGGCCGCTTTCAAAAACAGGAACGCGTCTGGATCCGGGCGCTGGACCGCGCCAAACTCTTCGCGCTCGTCAACGTCGGACTTTCCCCCTTCATCTTCTGGTCGGGCCGGATGCCGAAAAACACCTTCTACGAGTCGATGGTGGAACTGTTCATGATCTCCGGCCTGCTCTTGCTCTTCTCGCTCAATCCCGTTCTCTGGCGCCTGGCCGCGATGCTGCCTGACGAAACCTTGCGCGACGATACGCGCCTCTTCACCCGGATCAACTGCGGCCTGCTGGCCTTCATTCTCTGCGTGGAACTCGTCTCCCTGGCCTTGCGCCAGATCAACACGCTGCCAAGTTTCGTCATCCTGTTCATCGAGGTGGTGGAACACAGCGGACAATGGATTTTGCTGATTCTGATCCTGCTCCCCATCTCCATGACCATGGCGCTGATCTGGAAGGCCAAGGAAGTCATCCTCAGCAGCGTCTTCGGCCCGGAAGCGTGAACGGCCGGTGGACATGGTGATGCAATTTTACAACGGAACTGCTTGCTGCCCCCACGCAAATGATTAACTTCGCCGCGTCAATGTGATGACTCGGAACTCGAAAGCCAGCCGCCGTTTCACCCGCGCCCGCCCGGTCGCCGCGCTTGCCTTGCTCCGCCCATGGACCTGATGGCTGCGCCATTTCTGGATGAGATTTTGCCCGGAGTTTTCCAGTGGAGCGGCTATTCTCTCGTGCATAAAGTGGAGCTGACCTCCCATGCGGTGTCCCTCGGCGGAAAATTATTTTGCTTCGATCCCATTTGTCTGGCCCACGACGCCATGCAGCGCCTGACCAGGCGCGGCCGGCCCACGGCCATCGTGCTCACGAGCGACAATCATGAGCGCGATGCGCTTTACTGGAGCGAAACCTGGCAGGTGCCGGTCTGGGCCTCGCGCGAGGCGGTGCTGCTCCTCCCTGGCGTGGAGCGGTTTCCCGCCAACGCTCAAGAATGGAACGGCTGGCGGCTGCACGCGCTCAACGGCGCGGCCGGCGGCGAAACCGCGTTCCGCGCCGGCTCGCTCTTGGTGATGGGCGACCCGGTCGTCAATCTGCCGGGCAACACGCTGGAGTTGCTCCCGCCGAAATACTGCCGCAGCAGGGC
>CANMZY010000081.1:0-10353 GCA_947502425.1 Verrucomicrobiales bacterium | reverse complement strand
CGTGCGTGAAACTGGTCTGGTGGGTCATGCAACACAGACGAGAAAATCAGCCTCCTCGTTCAAAAGAAATCCCTGCGGATTAATTCAGCGTTTCCCTAACAGACTGCATTCCTTCAGCCGGCCCACGACGCTGCCGATAAAGCGGAAGCGCGGACGGGATTGTTTCCACGCAGGACGCACCGCCGGATCAACTGCTCCGGCGGTTTATTGGCTTGTCTTGACTGCGTAACTTTCGGAAGGTCACGCGTCATTTTATATGGGCAAAAAAGCACTCATCACCGGCATCACCGGACAGGACGGTTCCTATCTCGCCGAACTTTTGCTGGGCAAAGGTTATGAAGTACACGGCCTCATCCGTTGCGCCAGCACCTTCAACACCGGACGGCTCGACGGCATTTACAACGATCCGCACAACAGCAAGGCGAAGCAGAAGCTCGCCTGGGAGCCGAAGACGAAATGCGCGGACCTCGCGCGCCTGATGGTCGATGCGGACATCCAATCCCTTCAGGAAAAAATGTCTGGCAAGATCATGTGCATGGATCAGCAGTAAGCCGCCTACCCATGAAGCTCGCGCTTTCCATGCTTTGTGAAAACCCGCTCCGCAAAACTGGACTCACGACGCTGTTTCACGAATTTGTCTCGCGCGGACTGGAGTTGTTTCCCGAAGTGCGCTGGCTGATTTTCGCCGGGCCAAACCAGGAATGGACGATCAACGATCCGCGCGTCGAGATGGTGCGCGATTTTCCCGCCAACGATCAGTTGAACCGCCGCCTGTTCGCGGATCATTTTCAGGTTCCTGCCGTGGCGCGTGCCCGTGGCGCGGACGTGCTCGTGACCATCGGCTTCGTGCCCTTTCGCAAATGTCTGCCCACGGCGATGCACGTTTTCTCGCTGCAACATCTCGACAAAAACAACCGCGTCGGATTCGCCCGCGAGATTTACCGCAAGTGGGTGACAAAATTTAGCTGGCCCAAGGCCGACCTGGTCATCACCAACTCGAAGTTCGCCGTGTCGCAAATTCTCTCGGTCTATCCTGATTTTCGCGAACGGCTCGTGCAGAGCTACGAGGGATTGCAGCACGAGCAGTTTCATCCCACCGCACCGACCGACGAAGCCGTGCGGCTTGCAAAAAAATTCGGCCTCACGCCAGGATATTTTCTGTGGATCTCCAATTTCTATCCCTACAAGCAGGCGGAACTGCTGCTGACCGGCTATGCAAAACTCGACGCCGAAACGCGCCGCCGCCATCCGCTCGTGATGGTCGGCGGCAACTGGGAGAACGCGCTCGAATCTGCCCAGGCGCTGGCGCGGCAACTCGGCATTTTTGATGACCTTCGTTTCCCCGGATGGATCGACGATGAATGGCTCGCGCCGCTTTACCGGCAGGCGCGGGCGTTTTGCCTCGCCAGCCGCGAGGAGACGTTTGGCCGTTGCGTGATCGAGGCGATGGCCTGCGGCGCGCCGTGCGTGGTGAATGACATTCCGATCATGCGCGAAGTGACGGACGGCCATGCGTTGATCGTGGATTTCAAGGACGCGGACCTCGTGGCCGGAGCGCTCCAATCGCTCTCCGAAGATGCCGCGCTGCATAGCCGGCGGCGCGCGGAAGGGCTGCGGCGCGCGCAAGATTTCACATTCGAGAAATTGACGACCGAGCGTATTACCGCTATACAGAGGCTCGTTTCCGGCACGCGGGCTTGAAGCCCGTGGGGTTGGCATCAGACCAAATTTTCATGCAAAAAATCTTCATCACCGGCGCGGCCGGATTCATCGGCAGCAGTCTTGTGGACCGGTTGCTCTCGCTCGGCAAGCAGGTCGTCGGCTGGGACAATTTTTCCACCGGCTTGGAAAAGTTCATCGAAGTCGCGCAGAAATCGCCAAACTTCAAACTGGTGCGCGGCGACAATCTCGACCTGCCGGCGCTGACGCAGGCGATGGCCGGCTGCGACACCGTCTTCCATCTCGCCGCCAACGCCGACGTGCGCTTCGGCCTCAATCATCCGAGAAAAGATTTGGAGCAAAATACCATCGCCACCTTCAACGTCCTCGAAGCGATGCGCGCCAACGGCATCAAGCGCATTGCGTTTTCCTCGACCGGCTCGGTCTATGGCGAGGCGGAAATTATTCCCACGCCGGAGAACGCGCCGTTCCCGATTCAGACTTCGCTCTACGCGGCGTCGAAGGTCGCGGGCGAGGGCTTGATTCATTCCTACTGCGAGGGCTTCAAGTTCGAGGGCTACGTTTTCCGCTTCGTCTCCATCCTCGGTGAACGCTACACGCACGGGCACATTTTCGATTTTTACAAACAGCTCCTGGACCATCCCGACCACCTCAAAGTGCTCGGCGACGGCACGCAGCGGAAATCCTATCTCTACGTGCAGGACTGCCTTTCCGCGATGCTTCACGTGATGGACGCAGGGCTGGCGTTGAAAACAAAACACAACGTCGAAGTCTTCAACCTCGGCACGCCGGAATACGTGCAGGTGAAAAATTCCATCGGCTATATCTGCCAGCATCTCGGCCTCCAGCCGCGCCTCGAATTCACCGGCGGCGAACGCGGCTGGGTCGGCGACAATCCATTTATTTTTCTGGAAACGAAAAAAGTCCAGGCCGCCGGCTGGAAGACCGAACTCACCATCCAGCAGGGCATCATCCGCACGCTGCAATGGTTGCAGCAGAACCAGTGGGTCTATGAAAACAGAAAATGAAAACTGAAGGCGAAAGCGGAAAGCGGGAAAGCGGGAAAGCGGAAATGCTACGCGCGGGCGCGTCTCAAGTTTCCGCTTTTCCGCCTTCCGCTTTCCGCATTTCCATCTGCGGCCTCTGGCATCTCGGTTGTGTTTACGCGGCCTGCAGCGCGAAACATTTTTCCGTGACCGGCCTCGACTTCGACGTCGCCAACATCGCGCGGCTCAACGAAGGCAAGGCGCCGCTGTTCGAGCCGGGCCTCGACGATCTCATCGAGGCCGGTCTCGCGAAGAAAAATCTGCGCTTCACCGACGACGCGAAAAGCGCGTGCGCCGACGCGGACATTCTCTGGCTCACCTACGACACGCCGGTCAACGACCGCGACGAATCGGACGTGGAATTTGTCCTGGAGAAGCTGCGCCGCTGCCTGCCGCACCTGCCGAAAGGCGCGCTGGTGCTGGTTTCCTCGCAACTGCCTGTTGGCACCTGTCGCGCGCTGGAGAAGGAGTTCCCGCAATTTCATTTTGCTTGTTCGCCGGAAAACTTGCGGCTCGGCAAGGCGATTAATGCCTTTGAAAAAGCGGAACGATTCGTCGTCGGCACGCGCGATGACACCAAAAAGCCGCTGCTCGAAAAACTGCTCGCTCCCTTCACGCCGCAGATCGTCTGGATGCGCACGGAATCCGCCGAGATGGTGAAGCACGGGCTGAACGCTTTTCTCGCCGTCTCGATCACGTTCATCAACGAAATCGCGCGCCTCTGCGAGCAGGTCGGCGCGGACGCGAAGGAAGTTTCCGCCGGCCTCAAGAGCGACGCGCGCATCGGCCCAAAGGCGTATCTCGGCCCCGGCGGGCCGTTCGCCGGCGGCACGCTGGCACGCGACGTGGTCACGCTCACCCGGCTCGCCGCGCAGACCGGCGAAAACATTTCCGTCATCCCCGCGATCAAGACGAGCAACGACCAGCATCGCAGTTGGGCCTTGCGCAAACTGCAGTCGCGCCTCGGCGAACTGCGCGGCAAAACCATCGCCGTGCTCGGCCTCACCTACACGACCAACACCGACACGCTCCGCCGCAGCGCCGCCGTCGAGCTTTGCCAGCAGCTCGCCGCCGCCGGTGCGCGCGTCAATGCCTTCGATCCAGCGGTCAAGCAACTGCCACCCGAACTCGCCGCGATCACGCTGGCAAAAAATCTGCCGGACGCGGTGCGTGGCGCGGACGCAGCGGTGGTCTGCACGGAATGGCCGGAGTTCCGGCAGGCGTTGTGGGGCGAACTGCTCGGCACCATGCAGCAGCCGGTCGTCGTTGATGTGAATCGTTTTCTGGAGAATCAGTTGAAAGCCCTGCCCGGCGTGGAGCATTTGTCCGTGGGACGCGCGGGATAAGAGCGCTGCCCTGTTCGTAGCGCAGATTGAAAATCTGCATTACGCCGCTTCGCGGTCAGAAAGGCCGACTAAAGACGGAACTCCGAATGACAGCGTGGATGACCATTGACAACCGGACTAACTTAGCTAATCTACCGCTATGATTTCAGTCAACGTGCATGATGCCAAAACCAACCTGTCGAGCCTGCTGGCCCGAGTGGAGAGCAAGCAGGAGCGCATTTCGATCTGCCGGAATGGCAAGCCGGTCGCCGATCTAGTTCCGCATCGGCCTGTCAAACGAAACATGAAACCACACCCCGTCCTGAGCAAAATCAAGATCAATTACGATCCGACAGAGGCGCTGACTCCCGAAGAATGGGGCCGGATGGAGGATTAATGCTGCTCGACACCTGCGCGCTTCTCTGGCTGGTGGAAGGCAGTCCTAGGCTCAGCCGTTCCACCAGGACCAAAATTGAAACCAGTCCGAGTCTTTGCGTTTCGGCTATTAGCGGCTTTGAAATTGCGCTCAAGGTACACGCCGGAAAACTGCGTTTGTCCAAATCGCCCGCCGACTGGCTGAACGAGGCCGTCGAGCATCACGGTCTCGGATGGCTGCCCTTGGATTTGGATGTCTGCCTCAAGGCGGCGGGTTTGCCGCCGATCCACGCCGATCCGTGCGACCGGTTCATCATCGCCACGGCGCTGCTGAACGAAATGCCGGTCGTGACAGCCGACGAACGATTTGCGAACTATGGCGTCGAAACAATTTGTTGAACGAAGATGAAGCTGAAAAATCTTAACGCCCTCATCACCGGTTCCAGCCAGGGACTTGGCAAGGTCATCGCGGAACATTTTCTGCGCGAAGGCGCGAACGTCGTGTTGTGTGCGCGCGATGAAAAGGCGCTCTTCGCCACGCGCGATGAATTGCAGAAGCTCGCCGCGCCCGGCCAGAAAGTTCGTGCCCAGGCCTGTGATGTTTCCTCCGAGACGCAGGTCAAAGCGCTCACGGACTTTGCGCTGGCCGAGCTTGGTTCGGTGCAGATTCTTGTCAACAACGCTGGCATCTATGGTCCGATGGGGCCGACGGAATCGGTGGACTGGCAGGAGTGGACGCGCGCCATCGAGATCAATCTTTATGGCGTGCTGCTGCCGTGCCGCGCGCTCATCTCGCATTTCAAGCAGGCGGGCCGAGGCAAAATCGTCATCCTCTCCGGCGGCGGCGCGACGAATCCGCTGCCGAACATCAGCTCCTACGCCGCGAGCAAGGCCGCCGTCGTGCGCCTGATGGAAACGCTCGCGGAGGAATTGCGACCGCATCACGTCGATGTGAACGCGGTCGCGCCCGGCGCGCTCAAGACGCGACTGGTCGATGAAGTGTTGAAGGCCGGGCCGGAAAAAGTCGGCACGGCGTTTTTTGCGAAGAACAAAAAATGGGCCGAGGAAGGCGCGACGCCGCTCGAACTCGGTGCGGGCCTGTGCGTTTATCTCGCGTCGCCGGAAAGTGACGGCATTACCGGCAAGCTCCTCAGCGCGCAGTGGGATCCGTGGCAGAAACTCCACGAACACCGCGACGAACTGGCGAAGTCGGACATCTATTGCCTGCGCCGCATCGTGCCGGAGGATCGCGGGAAAAAGTGGGGCGATGGAAAATAATTTTATGCCAACGGGACCTTCCACCACGCCGCGCATCGCCCTTATCGGCTGCGGCCTTATCGGCCAGAAACGGTTGAACAATCTGCCGCCCGGTTCCGTGACCGTGGCGTGCGATCTCCAGCTCGACCGCGCCAAAAAACTCGCCGCGCAAAGTCCCGGCTGCGAAGCCACCGACTCCGTCGAGCGCGCCGTCACTTCGCCGAACGTCGATGCCGTGATGATCGCCACGCTCAACGCCTCGCTGGCGCCCGTCGCGTTGCAGGCGGTGTGCGCGGGCAAACATGTGCTCGTCGAAAAACCGGCGGCCGTCCGCGTGCGCGAAGTCGAGGAACTCGAAGCGGCGGCGGCGAAAACCGGCGCGCTCGTCCGCGTCGGCTACAACCACCGTTATCATCCGGCCTGTCTCAAGATGCTGGAGATTTTCCGCAGCGGCGCGCTGGGGCCGATCATGTTTTTGCGCGGACGTTACGGGCAGGGCGGGCGCGTTGGTTACGAGAAGGAATGGCGCGCTGATCCCAAGCTGTCCGGCGGCGGCGAACTGATCGATCAAGGCGTTCACCTGATTGATCTCGCGGGAATTTTTCTCGGCGAATTCACCCAGGTGGACGGCCATGCGACAACGTATTTTTGGAAAATGCCGGTGGACGACAATGCGTTTCTCTCGCTGCGCAACGCTGCCGGGAACACGGCGTGGCTGCACGTCAGTTGTACCGAGTGGAAAAACATGTTCTCGCTCGAAGTCTATGGCCGCGACGCGAAGTTGCACTGGGAAGGACTCGGCGGCAGCTACGGCGTGGAACGGCTGACCTATTACAAGATGCTCCCGCAAATGGGGCCGCCCGAAACGACGGTCCATGAATTTCCGCGCGGCGACGAATCGTGGAAAATCGAGATGGCCGAATTTTTCGAGGACATCCGGTTGCAACGCACGCCGGTGCCAGGACTGAAGGAGGCGAAGGCCGCGCTGAAGGTCGTGGAAACCATTCACGCAAAGAGCGGCTATCGCTGGTGAGTCTGCGCCGCAGAGCGCGACTGCTCCCCATATTTTCTCTTTCCTGCGTTCCTGAGTTCCTTCTTAATCTCCGCACATGATCATCGCTCGTTCACCTTTGCGCATCAGCCTCGGCGGCGGCGGCACGGATTTGCCCTCGTATTACGAGCAGTTCGGCGGCTTCCTCATCGCGGCGGCCATTGACAAATACGTCTATATCACGCTTCACGACACGTTCATTCCGGAACTGATCGTGAAATATTCCAAGCTCGAGAAAGTCGCGCGCGCCGGAGATCTGGAGCACCCGATCATCCGCGAGGCGTTCGCGGCTCTCGGCATGGAGGGCAAATCGCTCGAACTCACTTCGATGGCCGACATTCCGGCGGGCACCGGCCTCGGCTCGTCGGGCAGCTTCACCGCCGCGCTGCTCAAGGCGCTGCACACCTACCAAAAAAATCTGGTGCATCCGTCCGACCTAGCCGAGCAGGCGTGCGACATCGAGATCAACCGCCTCCACGAACCGATCGGCAAGCAGGATCAATACATCGCGGCCTACGGCGGCATCACCTGTTTTGAATTCCAGCCCGGCGGCAAAGTGAAGGCGTGGCCCGCGAAAATTTCCGAGGAGACGCTTTACAATCTGGAGGACGACCTGCTGCTTTTTTTCACCGGCTATTCGCGCAGCGCGTCGGCCATTCTCAAGGAGCAGGATCAGAAAAGCAAAAGCGCCGACAAGTCGATGATCGAGAATCTGCACTTCGTGAAAGAGGTCGGGCACAAGAGTCTGGCCGCGCTGGAAAGCGGCGACCTGCGCGAGTTCGCGCGCCTGATGGACTTGCACTGGCAGCGAAAAAAAGAACGTAGCGGCGGCATGAGCAACCAGCAGATCAACGCGTGGTACGATCTCGCCCGCGCGAACGGCGCGCTCGGCGGCAAGCTGATTGGCGCGGGTGGCGGCGGCTTTCTGGCCTTCTACGCGGATCAGGACAAGGCGAAGCTGCGCCACGTCATGCGCGAGCAGGGCTTGAAGGAAGTGCGGTTCCGGTTTGATTTCGAGGGCACGAAACTCGTCATCCAGTGAGCGCGCCGAGACTCGACATTCCCGTGGCGATTCTCGCGGGCGGACTGGCCACGCGGCTGCGGCCCATCACGGAAAAAATTCCCAAGGTGCTCGTGCCCGTCGCGGGCCGGCCCTTTCTCGCGCATCAGCTCGAACTGCTCCGCGCCCAGGGCATCACCCGCGCGGTGCTTTGTCTTGGCCATCTCGGCGAAATGGTGCAGCGCGAATTCGGTGACGGCCGCGCCTGGGGCGTGCACCTCGACTACTCTTTTGACGGTCCGAAACTGCTCGGCACCGGCGGCGCTTTGAAGCTCGCGCTGCCGAAACTCGGCGGACAATTTTTCGTGCTCTACGGCGATTCGTATCTGCCGGTTCCCTTCGCGCCCATCGCGGAATGTTTCGCGCGCAGCGGCAAGCGCGGCCTGATGACGGTCTATCGCAACGAGGGCCTTTACGACACGAGCAACGTGGTCTTCGCCGACGGGGAGATCAAAATCTACGACAAGAAACAGCGCCGGCCAGAGATGCGACACATTGATTACGGCCTGAGCCTATTTCGCGCCGACGTGTTTGCGGAGCGGTTGGCCGGACAGCCGTTCGATCTCGCCGAGGTCATGGGCCGGCTCGTCCGGGAAAAGCAGCTCGCCGGCTACGAAGTGCCGGAGCGGTTTTACGAAATCGGTTCGCACGAAGGGCTGGCGGAACTGGAGGCGCTGCTGGGCGGCCGGCAGCTTCCGGGAAACTGAACCGGGTCCATCCGTGGTTAAATAATTTCCGTTCGTCATCCGGCCTCACCGGAACCAGCGCGCGAGATCGAGGATCAGCTCCAGCCCGGTCAGGAAGGTCAGCGAATAAACAATCCTCAAGAACAGCTTCTCGGAACATTTGCGGTTGAGCCAGACGCCCAGCCAGACGCCGACGGGCACGAGCGGCAGGAGGCACGCGCTCTTCAGCAGCGTGGCCGGTGTGATCAGGTGGTACGCGGCGAAGAACGGCATCTTGATCCAGTTGATGCAGGTGAAGACGAGCACGGTGGTGCCGACGTAGATTTCCTTGGGCAGCCGTTGCGGGATGACGAAGAGGCTCACCACCGGCCCGGCCCCGTGCGCGAAGGTCGAGGTGATGCCCGCGCCGATGCCGCAGGGAATGCCGATCCGGTGGTTCGGTGCAAACGCGCCTTCCGCGCGGAAGATTTTTTCCTTCACAAGCTGAAAGACCACGAAGGCGACGGCGAGCACGCCGATGGCGATGTTCAGTTCGCGCGCGGAAAATTTCCCGATGAGCTGCACGCCTACGACCACGCCGACGACTACGCCGGGCAGGAGATATTGGAGATTCTTTTTCTCCCATTGGCCCCAGTAGTGCCAGAGTGAAAAGGCGTCGCCCGCGCAGAGCAGCGGCAGGAGGATGCCGATGGCGTCCTTGGGGCCGAAGGCGAGGACGCAGAGGGGCGTGGTGATCATGCCCAACCCGCCGCCGAACCCGGCCTTGGCCAGGCCGATGAAGAGGACGGCGATGGTGGCGAGCGCGAAGGAGCCGAGGTCAAACATGCGCGGGGACGTTACGGGGCGCGCGAATAAAGCAAAAGGGAATTTGGCGGAGCCACGCATCCCCACCTGCATTCCGGCTGCAAAGTTTGTGTGTTGTCGGGGCGGGAACAAAATGAGACTGCCGGTGGGAACAAAATGAGACTGGGGTGCTGTCTCTCAGGAAGGCAGGCATCCTTCGCCCGCAGGGCCAGGCTTTGAGGAGGCCGGAGCGGAGCGGAGGCCGACGAAAAGCCTGGCCCTGCGGGCGACTCCGCCGCCCAATGGGCAGATGCAAAACATCAACTCGCCAAACGTCTCACCCTGCCGTTCCTCCACCAAACGCTCGACGCTTTCAATCGCGGCAACCTGGACCCTGACACCGCCGCCCAACTCCTGAGCGTCAGCCGGGCGCACCTCTTTCGTCTGCGCGCCGCCTGGCTGCAGCAGCCCGCCGCCTTCACCCTCCACCTCTCCGGTGGCAACCATCGCACCGCCTGGTCCGCCGAGGTCCAGCAGTTCCTGCAATCCTTCCTGCCACTCCAACGACCGCCCAACTATCAACTCGTCGCCGACGAACTGGCCACCCGCTTTGCTTTCATCCGCGACCGAAAATCGGTCGTCGCTTACGCCCGCACTCACTTCCCGCTGCTGGTCAGTGCGCCCGCGCCCATCCCCAAGCCCCGCCGCCGCTGGGAACGGGCCCGCCTGGGCGAACTCTGGCAGCATGATTCCTCCATTCACCAGTGGTGGCCGGATGAAGAGAAACAGACCCTCCTGCTGACCGTGGATGACCATTCCCGCAAACTCCTGGCCGCCGTCTTCGTCCCCACCGACACCACCTGGCACCACTTCCAGCACTTTCGTCGCACGTTCACCCTGCATGGCCTGCCGGTGGCGATCTACACCGATGGCCTGGCCTTGTTTGGCCATGAGTCCACGCGCGACAACCGCGATCCACGTTCGGAGTTCCAACGTGCCCTCACCGCCTTGGGCGTCGCGCATCTGGTCGCGCCCAGCCCGCAGGCCAAAGGCAAAATCGAACGCCGCTTTGGAGTGCATCTGTCGCGGG
>CANMZY010000080.1:0-10443 GCA_947502425.1 Verrucomicrobiales bacterium | reverse complement strand
CGCTCGACGAACTTTCCGAGCTGGCGTCCACCGCCGGCGGCGTGGTCGTCGGCACCGGCACGCAGAAGCTCGAAGTCCCCGTCTCCGCCACCTTCATCGGCACCGGCAAGGCGAATGAATTCGCCCGCGAATGCAAGGAGCAGAATGTCGACACGGTCATTTTCGACGACGAACTTTCCCCCGCGCAGAGCCGCAATCTCGAGACGGTCTTCGACTGCAAAGTTCTCGACCGCACCTCGCTCATTCTCGACATCTTCGCGCAACGCGCCCGGACGCGGGAGGGGAAATTGCAGATCGAACTCGCCCAGCTCCAGCATTTGCTGCCGCGCCTGACGCGCTACTGGGGCCACTTGTCGCGCCAGAAGGGCGGCATCGGGATGCGCGGTGACGGCGAAACGCAGCTCGAGACCGACCGCCGCCGCGTGCAGGACCGCATCTTGAAGATCGGCCGCGAACTCGAAATCGTCCGCCGGCAGCGCTCGACGCAGCGCCAGGGCCGCCAGCGCAATCTCTGGCCGCTCGCCTCCATCGTCGGCTACACCAACGCTGGCAAATCGACGCTGCTCAACACGCTCACCGGCTCGACCGTGCTGGCCGAGGACAAGCTGTTCGCCACACTCGACCCGACCACGCGCCGGCTGCGCCTGCCGACGAACCAGAACGTCCTGCTCTCCGACACGGTGGGTTTCATCCGCAAACTGCCGCACGGACTCGTCGAGGCGTTCAAGGCCACGCTCGAAGAAGTGGTGCAGGCTGAGCTGCTGTTGCACGTCGTCGATCTGAGCCATCCGCTGGTCGAGGAACAAATTCTCGCGGTTAACACCGTGCTCGATGAACTCGGCGCGGCGGGCAAGCCGACGCTGATGGTCTTCAACAAAATCGACAAGTTCGAGTCGCGCGAACTGCTGCGGCAATATCTGGAGCGGTTTCCGAACTCCATCGGCGTGTCGGCCAAAACCGGCGAGGGCCGGCCGGAATTTCTCGCGGAACTGGGCGCGCAGTTGCGACCAGTGCGGGAGTTTGTCGAGCTGTCGATCCCGCACGAGCGGGCGGCGGTCATCGCGCGGCTGCACGCGGTCGCGCAGGTGCTCGAACGCGATTACGAGGGCGCGACGGCCCGCTTCAAGGCGCGCATTCCGCCACATCTGCACGAGGAGTTCGCGCCGTTCATCAAGGCGAAGTTGAACGGTGTGGGGACGAAGAAGCCGAAGGCGGCGCGGAAGAAGAAGGCGCCGGCCAGCCGCCCGTAGCGGCGACGCCCCGTCGCCGAAGGAGGACCTGGGAGCGCCGGCATCCTGCGGGCGCTCCTAGGCTCTCGCCCAAGAACCGTGTCCAGATGCAACCCCGTGCCGCCGCTCCCGCGTTTCTTCCTCGACGCGGCGGCGCGGGAACGGAATCGTTTCCCCTCGTGACGCAAAAGAAAATCCAGCCGCCCCCCGCCCCCGTCCTGCTCGGCATCGAGTGCGGCGGCACGCGCACCGTGGCGCTGCTCGTTCACGGCCACGAGGTCCTCCGCCACGAAGCTGGCCCGGCCAATCTCCGGCTCGTCACCGACCCGCAATTGCTCCGGCACTTTCGCGCGCTGCGGAAGCGGCTGAACATTTCCCCCGACGCCATCGGCATCGGCATGGCCGGCGCGCGCACGGCGGCTTTGCAAAAAAGAATTCTCGTCGCCGCCGGAAAAGTCTGGCCCGGCGTCCCCTGCCGCGCGACCAGCGATCTGGAAACCGCGCTCGCCGCCGCGCCCGCCGCTGGCCGCACCCATCAGGTGCTGATCCTCAGCGGCACCGGCTCGTGCTGCTTCGGACGTGACGCGGGCGGACGCACCTTCCAGTTCGGCGGTTGGGGCCATCTGCTCGGCGACAAGGGCAGCGGCTACGAGATCGGACTGCGCGCGCTCAAGGCGGTGGTCTATTACCTCGACCGCGACGGCGCATGGTCGTCGCTGGGCCGGCGGATTCTACGGACGCTCCAGTTGAACGAGCCGAACGAACTGATCGGCTGGGCGCAGGCGGCGGGCAAGACTGACCTCGCCGCGCTGGCCGTGGAAGTCTTCGCGGCCGCGCGTGACCGCGATCAGATCGCGCGCGACATCCTCGCCGGGGCCGCGCACAGCCTCGCGAAAGACGCGGCCCATTGCGCGCGCCGGCTGGTGAAGCCATCGGCGCCGGTGCAGTTCATCCTCGCCGGCAGCGTGCTGCTCCGGCAGCCGCGCTTCGCCCGGGCCGTGGCCGCGCATCTCAAAAAGCTCCGGCCCGGCTCGACGGTCACGCCGCTGAAGCGGGAGAGCGCGTGGGGGGCGGTGGAACTGGCGAAGGAGGGGAGACGGAGTGTTCAGTGCAAAGGCAGCACCGGGGGCGATTCGCTGGCTACTGACCTGGGCCAGGCCTCGCCGACCGAGCAGCGGCATCCGCTCTCGATGAATTTTGACACGCTTTCTACCAGCGCGGCCATGGCGCTGATGCTGCGCGAGGACGAGAAAATTCCGGCGGCCATTCTGGGCGAGCGAAGGAAAATCGGGCGCGCGGTGCAATGGATCACGCGTTCGTTTCAACAGGGCGGGCGGCTGTTTTACGCGGGCGCGGGGACGAGCGGGCGACTCGGCGTGCTGGACGCCAGCGAGTGTCCGCCCACCTTTCGCACGCCGCCGGAAATGGTGCAGGGGATCATCGCCGGCGGGCAGACCGCCCTCTGGCGTGCGGTGGAAGGCGCGGAGGATGATCCCGGCGCCGGCGCGCGGGCCGTGGAATTTCGCGGCGTGAGCCGCGGCGACGTGTTCGTCGGCATCGCGGCCAGCGGACGCACGCCGTTCGTCTGGGGCGCGCTGGCGGAGGCGGCGCGGCGCGGCGCGAAAACCATTCTGCTCTGCTTCAATCCCAACCTGAAAATCCCGCGCGACCGCCGGCCATCGCTGGTCATCGCGCCCGCCATCGGCCCGGAAATTTTGACCGGCTCCACCCGGCTCAAGGCCGGCACGGCGACGAAACTGATCCTCAATATTTTCACGACCCTGGCGATGACGCGGCTCGGCAAGGTCTCGGGCAACCTGATGATCGACGTGAACCCCTCGAACGCCAAGCTGCGCGAGCGCGCCGTGCGGATCGTGCACGAACTGACCGGCGCGGACGCGGATGGCGCGCGCTTGGCGCTGGAAAAATCCGGCTGGGTGGTGAAGGCGGCGCTGGGAAGACTACGGAAGCGCCGGTGAAGGCGCGCGGATCTTTTTCCTGGCCGGCGGGACACCGGCACCTGAGAGCGCCGGCATCTTTGCCGGCGAGTTCAGGCCCGGCCCGGCGGATCGCGCCGGCAAGGATGCCAGCGCTCCCAGGGCTTCCGCCAGCCACCGTGTCTAGGTGCGCCCCGTGTTCCTTTTCCCGAAAATAGGGCTTGCACCCGCCCGGCCTGCCCCTAGTGTCCACCCCGCCTGAACGCCGCGTGTGCGGATGTTCATTTGGGCTGAGAAAAAACAGTCAACCAGCAACCTAACCTTCAACCTCCGTTGCCCTGCAACGTCTGGTCCGTTAGGCAATGGAGTCTTCAAGGGGAATTTGTTTCCCCGACCAGGCCTCCCGCAGTCATCCAAGTAAAGTTATGCTCACCATGGAAGAAGCCATGAAGCAAAGCGCCACCCGCTTTGCCGCAGGCGAAATCGTCAAAGGTACCATCATTGAAGTCCGTCCCAAGGAAGCTCTCGTGGACATCGGCTACAAAAGCGAAGGGGTCATCGGCGGCAACGAGTTTGTCGATCTCAAGACCGTCAAGGTCGGCGACGTCATCGACGTGCTGATCGAGAAGCTCGAAGACAAGGACGGCATGGTCGTCCTCTCCAAGGAAAAGGCCGAGTTCAAACAGAACTGGGACCGCATCCTCACCATTTGCAACGAAGGCGGCACCGTCCTCGGCAAGGTCAAAAGCGCCGTCAAGGGCGGCCTCGTCGTCCACATCGGCGTGGAGGCCTTCCTGCCGGCCTCGCAGATCGACATCATTCCGCCGAAGAACCTCGCGCCCTTCATCGGGAACACCTACGAATTCAAAGTCGTCAAGATCAACCAGGAACGCCAGAACATCGTCCTCTCCCGCCGCGAACTCATCGAACAGGAACGCTTCGACCGCCGGTCCAAGCTGCTCTCGGACATGACCCCGGGCGACATCCGCAAGGGCGTGGTCAAGAACCTCACCGACTTCGGCGCGTTCATCGACCTCAACGGCCTCGACGGTCTTCTCCATATCACCGACATGAGCTGGGGCCGCATCGGGCATCCCTCGGAAATCCTCAAGGTCGGCCAGGAGATCGACGTCGTCGTCCTCGATGTCAATCGCGAGAAGGAACGCGTCAGCCTCGGCCTCAAGCAGAAGCTCGCCAATCCGTGGGAACAGATCGAGGCCAAGTTCACCGTCGGCCAAAAGGTCAAGGGCAAGGTCGTCAACCTCGTCCCCTACGGCGCGTTTGTGGAACTCGAACCCGGCGTCGAAGGCCTCATCCACGTCACCGAACTTTCCTGGACCAAGCGCATCGCCAAACCGGCGGACGTGCTCAAGGTCGATCAGGAAGTCGAGGCGATTGTGCTCGGCATCAACCGCGACGAGCAGAAGATTTCGCTCGGCATCCGCCAACTCGAAGCCAATCCGTGGGACCAGGCGATGGATAAATACGCCCCCGGCACTAAGATCAAGGGTAAGATTCGCAACCTCACCAGCTACGGCGCCTTCGTCGAGCTGGAGGAAGGTTTGGACGGCATGATCCACGTCACCGACATGTCCTGGACCCGCAAGATCAACCACCCTTCCGAAGTCATGAAGAAGGGCGACGAAGTCGAGGCCGTGGTGCTCGAAATCGACAAGGCCAACCAGCGCATCGCCGTCGGCGTGAAACAGCTCTCCGAAGATCCGTGGAGCAACATCGACAAATATTACAAGGTCGGCGACCTCGTCACCGGCCAGGTCACCAAACTCGCCAGCTTCGGCGCGTTTGTCGGCCTCGCCCATGACATCGACGGACTCGTCCACATCTCGCAGATCAGCGAGGAGCGCATCGAGAAGATCAAGACCGTGCTCAAGCCCGGACAGGAAGTGAACGCGCGCGTCATCAAGATCGACAAGAGCGACCGCCGCATCGGTCTCTCCATCAAAGCCGCCAACTACTCGCAAGACCAGTTGAAGGCCGAACAGGCCATCCTCGATTCACTCAAGCCGGGCGAGGACCTCGTGGCCCTGCAACATGCCTTCGACGCCGCCGACGTGGGGGACGGAGCCAAGCAGGACTGATCGAAGATAGGTTTCACCACGGGCGGGCTGGAAACGGCCCGCCCGTTTTTCTTTCACGGCACAAGTGCTGCCCTGGCGCGGCGGGCTGGAGAATGAGCTTGTAAGATTTTTTGCGGCGGCGAGATATTGGCGGTGGCATGAAAGCCCCTTCAAATTGATGAAAACTGTACGTCTCGGAATCGTCGGGATGGGCAACATGGGCAGATTCCATGCGGACTACCTGCTCCAGCACAAGGTCAGCCGCTGCGAACTGACCGCCGTGTGCAAAGCCGGTCCCGCCAATCTCGAAAAATATCAACACCTCAAAACCTTCGCGAGCAGCGAGGAGTTGATCCGCTCCGGCACCGTGGACGCCGTGCTCATCGCCACGCCGCATTTTCTCCACACCTCCATCGGCATCGACGCGCTGCAACACGGTCTGCACGTCCTGGTCGAGAAACCGATCTCGGTCCACAAGGCCGATTGCGAGCGGCTGATCGCGGCGCATCAGGGCGGCCGGCAGGTCTTCGGCGCGATGTTCCAGCAGCGCACCGAGCCGAAGTATCGCCGGTTGAAAAGCCTGCTCGCCGCCGGCGAACTGGGCGAAATCGTCCGCGTCAACTGGATCATCACCGACTGGTATCGCACCGAGGCCTACTACGCCAGCGGCGGCTGGCGCGCGACCTGGAAGGGTGAGGGCGGGGGCGTGCTCCTCAATCAATGCCCGCACAATCTGGATCTGCTCTGCTGGTTTCTCGGCCGGCCGGCGCGCGTGCGCGGCTTCTGCCAGCTCGGCCGCTATCATGCGATTGAAGTCGAGGACAACGTCACCGCCTATCTGGAATATCCCAACGGCGCGACGGGTGTTTTCATCACCTCCACCGGCGAGGCGCCCGGCACGAACCGGCTCGAAATCACCGGCGAGCTTGGCAAGGTCATTTTGGAAAACAACCGGCTCACCTTCACGCGCAACGAATCCTGCATGGTCCAGTTCAGCCGGACCAGCCAGGCCGGGTTCGCGCGGCCCGAGTCATCAACCCTGGACCTTCCGATCGAGGCCGGCGTCGGTCACCACTCCGGGATCGTGCAAAATTTTGTCGAGGCCGTGCTCGACGGTGTGCCTCTGCTCGCGCCCGCCGCCGAGGGCCTCAATTCCGTCGAGCTGGCCAACGCCGTTCTCTACTCCTCGCTCACCGGCCAGACCGTGGAACTGCCGCTCGACGGCGCGGCCTACGAAAGGAAACTCAACGCCCTCATCGCCGGTTCCAAGTTCGAGAAAAAGGTCGTCAAGACCGGCGGCGAGGATTTCTCAAAATCATTCAACCGCTGATCCGCCCACCCCGCACCACCATGTATTTTTCAGGCATCGCCGACGAAGCGGGCGCGAACCTCGACGCGCAAATCCAGGCCACGCAAACGCTCGGCTGGCAACATCTCGAAGCCCGCAACGTCGAGGTCACCGGCTTTCCCAAGGGCAATCTGCACGACATCCCCGACGACGCCTTCGACCTTGTCGTGGAAAAACTCGCCGCCGCCGGCCTGAAAATTAACTGCTTCGGCTCGACCATCGGCAACTGGTCGAAAAAGATCGAGGACCCGTTCGACCTCACCCTCGGCGAAGTGCGCCGGGCCATTCCCCGGATGGAGCGGCTCGGCACGAAGTTCATCCGCGTGATGAGCTACAAGGTTTGTGACGGCGAGGAGCAGATGGAGGCCGAGCGTTTCCGCCGGATGCGCGAGCTGACCAGGATGTTCCTCGATGCCGGCCTGCAGCCCATTCACGAAAACTGCATGAACTACGGCGGCATGAGCTGGCAGCACGGGCTCAAACTGCTGGAGAATGTTCCCGGATTGAAATGGGTTTTCGACACCGCCAACCCCGTCTTCAATGCCGACCGCTCCCAGCCCGCGCCACATCCCCGGCAGGATCCGTGGGAATTTTACCTCAAGGTGAAGCCGGCCGTCGTCCATGTTCACATCAAGGACGGAAAATGGAACCCGGTGAAGAACGACGCCGATTACACCTGGCCCGGCGAGGGTGACGGTGCGGTGCGCGCGATCATCACCGATCTGCTGGCCGGCGGTTACGACGGCTGCCTCTCCATCGAACCGCATCTCGCCGTGGTCTTTCACGACGTCACCGTGCAAGCCTCCGCCGAGGCGCAGTTCAGCAGCTATGTGGAATACGGTCGCCGCCTGGAACGGCTGGTTGGCGAAGTCCAGTCCGGGCTGGGCCGGGCGCCAACCGCAAAATCAAAATGAGATGTTGACACCCCCCTGCCTTTTTGGTGCCATCACCGTCCCTTAATTGGGGAAAATCTATGTACGCTGTAATTGAAACGGGCAGTAAACAATATCGCGTCGCGCCCGGCGACACCATCGAAGTGGAATACCTGGACACCGAGGCCGGCCAGACGGTCACGCTGGACCGGGTCCTGTTCCTCGCCAATGAGGGCAAGTTCACCGTCGGTCGGCCCACGGTTAACAAAGCCTCCATTGTTGCCGATGTTATCAAACACATTCGCGGACCGAAGAAAGTCGCGTTCAAGATGCGCCGCCGCAAAGGTTATCACCGCACGGTGGGCCATCGTCAGGAACTGACGGTCCTCAAGATCAAAGAAATCAACGCTTAATTGTATGGCACATAAAAAAGGTCAAGGCAGCGTCCGCAACGGTCGGGACAGCGCCAGCAAACGGCTCGGAGTAAAACGATTTGGCGGCGAGCAGGTCACCGCCGGCAGCATCATCGTCCGCCAGCGCGGCGCGAAGTTCACCGCCGGCAGCAACGTCGGCACCGGCCGCGACTGGACGCTCTTCGCCCTCGTCGATGGCAAGGTGCTCTTCGACAAGCAGAGCCGCCGCATCAACATCGTTCCCGCCGCCGCCCCGGCGAGCAACTAGGCCGCCCGGCTCCATTCTCAAGGCGAGGTCAACAGCCTCGCCTTTTTTGTTTCCCAAACCCGCCGCCCAACCTAAGTCTGTTCTTTTTTCAAAACGCCCCTAAACTACTCCGCTCATGTTCATCGATGAAATCAAAGTCTTCGCCCACGCCGGCCACGGCGGCAAAGGCTGCGTGGCCTTTCATCGCGAAGCCTACATCACCAAGGGCGGCCCCAGCGGCGGCAACGGCGGACGTGGCGGCAGCGTCATCCTTCAGGCCAACCACGACCTGAACAACCTCATCGGGCAGTATTATATCCCGCGCCTCATCGCCCCGGCCGGCGACGCCGGCATGGGCAAGGGCATGGACGGCCTCGCCGGCAAGAACCTGATCGTGAAAGTCCCCTGCGGCACGCTCGTCTGGAAACTCCCCGGGCCACCCAAGCCGCTTGAAGAAGTCGAAGAGGAAGTGGAGGAGCCGTATTCCAAGAAAATTCTGTCGTTAAGCACCAGCCACCGTCCGGTCATCCGCCACTCCGGCAGCGAGCGCGCCGTGGAAATCAACCTGGCCAACGAACCCGAAGACGAGAGAAAATCCCTAGCGGACTACGACCGGGACAAGGGCGAACTCGTCGCCGACCTGACCGAAGACGGCCAGCAGTTCGTGCTCTGCAAAGGCGGACGCGGCGGCCTGGGCAACCGCAATTTCGCCACCTCCACGCGCCAGACGCCGCGCTTCGCCCAGCCCGGTGAAGAGGGCGACGAAGGCAACTATCTGCTGGAACTCCGCATCATGGCAGATGTCGGCCTGGTCGGCTATCCGAACGCCGGCAAGTCCACCCTGCTCACCGCCATTTCCCACGCCCGCCCGAAGATCGCGCCCTATCCCTTCACCACCCTGCATCCGCAGATCGGCATCGTGGAATTTCCTGACTGGCACCGGCTCACCGTCTGCGACGTGCCGGGTCTGATCGAGGGCGCGCACAACGATGTCGGCCTCGGCCACGCCTTTCTCCGCCACATTCAACGCTGCAAAATCATCATCATCCTGCTCGACATGGCCGGCACCGACGCGCGCGAACCGTGGGACGATTACAAGAAGCTGCTCGCGGAACTCGAACTTTACGATCCGGCCATGCTGAAAAAACCGCGCTACGTCGTCGCCAACAAAATGGACGAGCCGGCGGCCGAAGCGAACCTGAAAAAATTCAAGCGCAAGATCACCAAGACCCCCGTGCTGCCCATCGCCGCCGCCTTCGACGAAGGCATCGAGAAATTCAAGCAGACCATCCGCGAAGCCGTGGCCGTCGCGATGAAATAATCCGCAGACCACGCCCGAGCAGTCGGGGTGCGCCGGTTTCAAACGCCTTCGGGAAGACACACCGGGCTGGAATCTCCAGAGGAAACTGCCTATCGTTCACGCGAAATGTCGCACCAGCCCAACAACATCTTTGCCGGAACGCAGGTGGTTGCGCTCGTCGAAGTGCGCGGCACGAACAATTCACTCGAGCAGACGACACCGGAGCACGCGGAGTCGAAAGAGATTTGTTGCCCTTCCTTTCCAATTCGTAGGAGACGAGGTAACGAGTCTCATTCTTTTTCCGGAGAAAATCAGAGCCTCCTCACGTCGTCTCCTACAAGAAATGGATTGACGGGCGTTATCACCAGGCATCACTCGCATCACTATTTCGGATTCGCGGAGACGCAGTGGAAACTGTTCCTCAAGGAATCGCCCAGCCGGGTGAAGCCTTTGCTCTACGTCTATCGCGTGCTGCTCACCGGCATTCACTTGATGCGCACCGGCGAAGTGCAGGCGAATCTCGTCACCTTGAACGAGGAGTTTCGGTTGCCCAACATCGGCGACCTTGTCGCCCGAAAATTAGCCGGCCCGGAAAAGTCCAAGCTCGAAGACGCCGACCTCGTTTTCCACGAATCGGAATACCAGCGGCTGCCGGTCGAATTGCAAGCCGCGCACGAAGCAAGCCAGTTGCCGGAACTGCCGGACGATGAAACGCGGGCGGCACTGAACGATCTGCTGTTGCGGGTGCGCCTGAAGAGTCGCGTTCCGTGACGCTAGGCGGCTGTTTGTCATGAACACCCTTCCCCCCATCCTCGCCACGGATCGAGAATGTCTCGAGGCGTGGCGGCGTCGGCCGGGCGCGGAGAGCTTGCGGCCGGTGCTCGGGCGTTATGGGGCGTTGGTTTATTCGTCGGCGTATCGGCGGACGGGTAGCGTGGAACTCGCCGTGGAGGTGACGCGCGCGGTGTTTTTGGTTCTGGTCCGGCGCATCCGGCGAGTGCGGAAGAAGACGGTGCTGG
>CANMZY010000079.1:0-10469 GCA_947502425.1 Verrucomicrobiales bacterium | reverse complement strand
TGATGATGGCGGACGGCATGGCCATGAACATGGCGGCTGCTCCCATGGCATCCATGGCCATGGCCAAGGGCGTGTCAGAAGGTGAAGCTTCGGACAAGCAGGTTGAAAAACGCAGCGAGCAGCTCCGCTCCGACCGCAAAGCCACCGGCGATCCCGGCGGCGGCGGCCAAGGCCCCGATCTCTCCCAGGTGTCCGCCCGCAAAAACCTCAACGAGACGGCGTTCTTCTTCCCGCAGTTGATCTCGGACAAGGACGGCGTGGTGAAGCTCGAGTTCACCATGCCCGAGGCGCTCACCCGTTGGCGCTTCCTCGGCTTCGCGCACGACAAGGAAATGCGCAGCGGCTTCCTCGAGGCCCACGCCGAGACGGCCAAGGATTTGATGGTGCAGCCGAACCCGCCGCGTTTCCTGCGCGAGGGCGACCAGCTCGAGTTCACCGTGAAAGTTTCCAATCAGACCGCCGGGCGCCAGAGCGGCAAGGTCCGCCTCGCCCTCAATGAATCGTGGAACAACTCCTCCGCCGACAAATCGCTCGGCAACACCAAACCGGAACTCGACTTCGACATCCCGGCCAAGGAATCGAAAACCTTCTCCTGGAAATTGAACGTGCCGGACGGCCTGGGCTTCCTCACCTACAAGGCGGTCGGTTCCACCGGCAAGGTTTCCGACGGCGAAGAAGGATACCTGCCCGTGCTCTCGCGGCGGATTTTCGTGACCGAGTCATTGCCCCTGCCCATCCGCGGCCCCGGCACGAAAAAATTCGAGTTCACCAAGCTCATGAAATCCGGCCAGTCCAGCACGCTGCGCAGCCAGAACCTCACCGTGCAGATGGTCTCGAACCCGTCCTGGTATGCGATCATGGCCCTGCCCTACCTGATGGAGCAGCCGCACGAATGCAGCGAGCGCATCTTCAACCGGCTTTACGCAAACGCGCTCGCCCGCAGCATCGCGATGAGCGATCCGAAAATTCACCGCGTCTTCGAGCAGTGGCGCAACACGCCCGCCCTCGACAGCCCGCTCGAAAAAAACCAGGACCTCAAGAGCGTGGTACTGGAAGAGACCCCCTGGCTCCGGCAGGCGAATTCGGAAAGCCAGGCGCGCAAAAACGTCGGCCTTCTGTTCGATGACAACCGGCTCAACAACGAGACTCTCGCCACCTCGCAGAAAATTGCCGAGATGCAGCTTGGCGACGGCGCGTGGCCGTGGTTCCCCGGCGGCAAGGCCGACGACTACATCACGCTCTACATCACCACCGGCTTCGGCCGCCTCCGCCATCTCGGCGTGGACATCAGCGTCGCGCCCGCCATCAAGTCCCTCGCCCGCCTCGACGGCTGGATGGACAAGCATTACCGGGAAATTTTGAAGGGGAAGAACAAGGAGGACTACGTCCCGAGTTCGACTGACGCGCTTTATCTTTATGGCCGGAGCTTCTTCCTGAAAGACAAGCCGGTCGCGCCGCAGCACGAGGAGGCGATCAATTTCTTCCTCGCCCAGTCGCGCGCCCACTGGCTCAAGCTCGCCAACCGCCAGTCCCAGGGCCATCTCGCCATCGCCATGAAACGCTGGGGCGGCGATGACAACCTGGCGAAGGCGCGCGGCATCATGAACTCGATCAAGGAACGCAGTGTGACCAACGAGGAGATGGGCATGTTCTGGCGCGAGACGGAATTGAGCTGGTGGTGGTATCGCGCACCGATTGAAACCCAGGCGCTGATGATCGAAGCCTTCGACGAAGTGATGGGCGACGCCGCCACCGTCGAGGAGTGCAAGGTCTGGCTGCTGAAACAAAAACAGACCCAGGACTGGAAGACGACCAAGGCCACGGCCGACGCCGTCTATGCGCTGCTCCTGCGGGGGCGCGACCTGCTCGCCAGCGATGCGCTCGTGGAAGTTTCCCTCGGCGGCACGGTGGTCAAGCCGCAGGCCCCGCGCGAGGGAACCGCCCCCGCCATCGAGGCCGGCACCGGCTTTTACGAGAAGAAATTTGCCGTCGGCGACATCAAGCCCAAGCTCGGCGAAATCACCGTCAAGAAAATCGACCAGGGCGTCGCCTGGGGCAGCGTGCACTGGCAATACCTCGAAGACATGAGCAAGGTCACGCCCTACGAAGGGACGCCGCTCAAGCTCAAGAAATCGCTCTACACGAAAGTCGCCACGAAGAAGGGCCTCGTCATTGAACCCGTCAAAGGCCCGCTCGCCGTCGGCGACGAACTCGTCGTGCGCATCGAACTGCGCGTGGACCGCGACATGGAATACATCCACCTGAAA
Source organism: Verrucomicrobiales bacterium (assembly GCA_947502425.1). GTDB lineage: Bacteria > Verrucomicrobiota > Verrucomicrobiia > Limisphaerales > SIBH01 > SIBH01. Next base: position 8,202 of record CANMZY010000079.1, on the reverse strand, counting down.
GACCAGCGCGGCAGCGGCACCGAACCGGTGAACGTCATCAGCCGTTACAAATATCAGGACGGCCTCGGCTACTACGAGACCACCCGCGACACCGCGAGCCATTTCTTCATCAGCTACCTGCCGAAAGGCGTGTATGTCTTCGAGTATTCGACCCGCATCCAGCATCGCGGCCAGTACCAGACCGGCATGGCGGAAATCCAGTGCATGTACGCGCCAGAGTTCAACAGCCATTCCGAAAGCCTGCCGCTGGTGGTGAAGTGACCGGTCGGACTGGGCCGCCGCGCAGCCATGCTGCGATGTGTAGCGTCAGGCGTCTGCCTGACGTGGAGGGCGTTCGTCCCGCCGCCCGGATCGAGCCGCAAACTTTTCCTGAGCGTGGGTTTTGTCCAGCACCCCGTCCAGAAGCCACGCTGCGTTCCGCCGAGCAGGACGCACCGGCTCGCCGGCAGGCGGGAGGCCCGCCCCCAATTGGAAATTGACACCGCAGCGGGCTGCTACCTACCGTTCGGTAGGTTCCATGCCGACCACCGATAACGCCACGCGCCAGAAAATTCTCCGGGCCGCCCTCCAGCGCTTCGCCCATTGCGGCTACGCCGGCACCTCCGTGCAGGACATTGTCGGCGCGGCGCGCGTGACCAAGCCGGCGCTCTACTACTATTTCACCAGCAAGGCGGCTCTCTATCAGGCGCTGGTGGATTCGGCGCATGACGAGCGCTACCGACTGATGCACCAGGCCGCGGCGCGGGGCGGCAGCCTGGAGGAGCAGTTCGTCGAAATCCTCGCGGCCCAATTCGCTTTTCTGAAAGGCAACCGCGAGCTGATGCGCCTGGCTTTCGCCACCGCCTTTGCCGCGCCGGGCGAGATGCCGGCGGAGATCGATTTCCTGAAAAAATCGCGACGTAATTTTGAATTTGTCCACGGCCTTATCCGCCGCGATCTGGCCGCCGGCGGACTGGACCGCCGGTTCGACAGTCGGGAGCTGGCCTACGGACTGTTCGGCTCGATGAACGTTTATTTGATGGCGCACCTGCTTCTGCCGGATTGCAATCTGAACCGCCAGACGGCGGAACGGATTGTGAGCCTGTTTCTGAGCGGCGCCGGCGCCAAGAATTCCCGGAAAAAGAAATGAAATTGAAATTATTCCCGGTCGCGCTGTTCTTCGCGGCGCTCGTGAGCGGCTGCAACAAACCGGCGGCGGGTGGCCCCGGCGGCGGGCCAGGCTTTCCGCCCACCCAGGTGATCGCGGTCGGGGCGAAGCGGCAGCCGGTCTCGGAAACCCTTTCGCTGGTCAGCACCATCGCCGCGAACGAAATGGTCGAGATCAAGTCCGAGACCGACGGCAGCGTGGCGGAGATCAATTTCACCGAAGGCCAGCCGGTCGAAAAGGGACGGCTCCTGATCCGGCTTGACGACTCGAAGCTCGCATCGGCGGCGGCGGAAGCGGAGGCAAATTTCAAACTGACCCGCGCCAACTATGAACGCTCCCAGGAATTGCTGCGCAGCAAGCTCGTCTCCTCGCAGGAGTTCGACCGGGTCTCGTCGCAGTTTCAAGCCAGCCAGGCCGCGCTGGATTTGAAGAAGCGCCTTCTGCTGGACACGCGGATTCTCGCGCCGTTCGCGGGCATCGTGGCCGCGCGCAATGTCAGCCCCGGCCAGGTCATATTGAAAAACGCCACGCTCACCTGGCTGGTGGACCTCGATCCCGTGAAGGTGGAGATCAACGTGCCGGAACGGTTCCTGAGCCGGTTGCGCATCGGGCAGAACATCGACTTAAAGGTGGTGGCGTATCCGGGACGCCAGTTCACCGGCAAGGTTTTCTTCGTCGCGCCGTTTGTCGATCCGGCCACGCGCACCGCGCTGGTCAAGGCGCAGATTCCCAATCCGCAGCAGGAGTTGAAGCCGGGCATGTTCGGGAACCTCGATCTCACCCTCAACATCCGCGAGAACGCGGTGGTCATCCCCGAAGCCGCGCTCACCCAGTTACTCGAGGGCGGACGCGCGATGATCTACACGATCAGCGCCACCAACACCGCCGTGCTGCAGTCGGTAAAGCTCGGCGTGCGGCTCGCCGGCCTGGTCGAAGTGGTCGAGGGCCTGCAAGGCGGCGAGCGCGTGATCGTCGAAGGAGTCCAGAAGATTGGCCCCGGCTCGAAAGTGAACGTCGCGGCGGGTGAAGGGGAAAGTGGGAAGGTGGGAAAGCGGGAGAGTGAGAAGACGGGCGGTGGTCGCGCCGGTGAAGGAAAGGAAAGCACGCCGTGATTTTTCAGAATGATGAAGTAAGATTTTCCCGAAGATTTGGGGCGGACGAAGATTCCACCTGCTGCGTTCCGCACTCCGCACACCGCACTCCGCTTTTCCCCGCATGATCCTCTCCACCGTCAGCATCAAGCGTCCCGTCTTCGCCTCGATGATGAGCCTCGCGCTCATTCTCTTCGGCCTCATCGCGCTCCAGCGGCTGCCCGTGCGCGAGTTGCCGGACATTGATCCGCCCATCGTCAGCGTCACCACGGTTTATCCCGGCGCGAACGCCTCGGTCGTCGAGACGGAAGTCACCGAGCGGCTCGAGGAGGAGATTAACAACATCCCCGGCGTCAAGACTCTCACCAGCCAGTCGCGCGAGGAGGTCAGCTCCATCACCATCGAGTTTGACCTCGGCCGCGAAATCGATCAGTCCGCGCAGGACGTGCGCGACCGCGTCTCCCGCGTGCGCGGCAAGCTGCCTGACACCATCAAGGAACCCATCGTCGCCAAGCAGGACGCCGATGCGTCGCCCGTCATCTGGATCGGCATGAACAGCGATCGCCTGTCACCGCTCGAACTCACGCGCCTCGCCGAGAAACAGATCAAGAACCGCCTGCAGACGGTGAAGGGCGTTTCCTCCGTGATCATCGGCGGCGAACAGCGTTACGCGATGCGCCTGTGGCTGGACGCCCAGAAAATGGCCGCGCACCAACTCACCGTGCTGGACGTGGACAAGGCTCTCCGGCAGCAGAACGTCGAGCTGCCCAGCGGCCGTGTCGAAAATCTCGCCCGCGAAATGACCATTCAAACCCGGGGCGAGATGAAGACGCCCGAAGAATTCAACCAGCTCGTCCTCCGCACCGAAGGCGAAAAAATCATCCGCCTGCTCGACATTGGCGAGGCGAAACCAGGCGTCGAGAACGAGCGCACCATCGCCCGCAACAACGGCAAGCCCTGCATTTTCCTCGGCATCGTCAAACAGTCCAAGGCTAACACTGTCGAGGTCGCCGCCGGCATCAAGGCCGAAGTCGAACGGCTCAAGCCGACCCTGCCGGCCGGCATCGAAATGGTTTTCAACTACGACGAGTCCATCTTCGTCGCCAAGGCCATCAACGAAGTTTGGACCACGCTGGCCATCGCCTTCAGCCTGGTCGTGGTTATCATCTGGATTTTCCTCGGCAGCCTTCGTTCCACCATCGTGCCGGTCGTGGCCATTCCCGTTTCGATTGTCGGCACCTTCGCCATCCTTCACGCCTTCGGCTACTCCATCAACATTCTCACCATGCTCGCGCTCGTCCTCTCCATCGGCGTGGTGGTCGATGACGCCATCGTGGTGCTGGAAAACATCCACCGGCACATCGAGGCCGGGCTGACGCCGATGGCCGCGGCCTTGAAAGGCATGAAGGAAATCGCCTTCGCGGTCATCGCCATCACTATTTCGCTGATCGCAGTTTTCCTGCCGCTGGCTTTTCAAAAAAGCGCGACGGGCAAGCTCTTCCTCGAGTTCGCCGTGGCCGTGGCCGGCTCGGTGGCGATCTCGGCGTTTGTCGCGCTCACGCTCACGCCGATGATGGCGGCTCGGATCTTGCAGCCGATCGAGCAGGAGCACGCGCACCAAAAGTTTTTCCTGCTGCGCTGGTTTGACGGATTGATGAAATGGTTCACCCGGACCTATGCGCACGCGTTGCGCTGGTCGCTCGGTCATCGCTGGGTGGTCGTCCTCGCCGGGCTCGCCAGCCTGGGACTGACCTGGGCGGCCGTCACCCGGCTCGAAGGTGAGTTTCTGCCCGAAGAAGACAAGGGCCGGCTGCTCTGCTTCGTCTTCGGGCCGGAAGGTTCCACCACCGAATACACCGACCGGCAGGTCAAAAAAATCGAATCCATGCTGGCCGCCACCCCGGAAGTCGAGGCCTACGGCAGCGTGACCGCCTTCGCCCTCGCCGGCCCCGGCCAGGCCAACAACTCCATCGCCTTCGTGAAGTTGAAAGACCCGGAGCACCGCCAGCGCAGCGTCCAGGAAATCGTCAACGGCCCGGATGGATTGCAGGCGCAATTTTTCAAAAACGTCGAAGGGGCCATCGCCGTGCCGAGCATTCCCAAGGCGATGGGCCGCGGCTTCGGCTCGGCCTTCCAGCTCGTCATCCAGGCGCAGGACCTCGACCAGCTCAACACCTACACCACAAGCCTCCAGAACAAACTGCGCGCCAACACCAACCTCCTCAACGTCCGCAGCAGCTACACCGTCACCAAGCCCGAACTGCGCCTCGACATCGACCGCAACCGCGCCGCCGCCCTCGGCGTCAGCCTCGAGGACATTTCACGCACGCTGCAAATTTTGTTCGGCGGACTCGACCTGAGCCGCATCAAACTCGACGGCAAGGAATACGAAGTCATCGCCCAACTGCAGCGCGACTCGCGCCTCCTGCCGCAGGATCTCGACCGCCTCTACGTCCGCAACCGCGACGGCCGGTTGATCCAGCTCAGCAGCCTCATCACCCGCAGCGAGGGGGCCGCGCCCAATTCCATCGAGCACTACAACCGGCTCCGCAGCGCCACGATCAGCGCCTCGCTCAAAGGCGTGCCGCTCGGCACCGCCATCAACCAGGTCGAGACGCTGCTCCAGAGCGATCTGCCGCCCGGCTTCCTCCACGAATGGTCCGGCGAATCGCGCGACTTCCGGGACACCGGCAAGGAGTTTGGGTTCCTGATGGGGCTGGCGCTGATCATCGTTTTCATGGTGTTGGCGGCGCAGTTCGAGAGCCTGCTGCATCCGCTCACCGTGATGCTCTCCGTGCCGCTCGCCGGCCTGGGCGCGTTCGGACTGCTCTGGCTGATCCACGCCGTCGCGCCGCAGATTCCCGCGATGAACATCAATCTCTTCAGCCTCATCGGCCTGGTGCTGCTCGTCGGCCTGGTCACGAAAAACTCCATCCTGCTCGTCGAGTTTGCCAACCAGGAACGGCTCAAGGGCGCGACGGCGAAAGCGGCTATGCTCCAGGCCGGCATCGTGCGGCTGCGTCCGATTTTGATGACGGCCTTCTCGACCATTGCCGGCATTCTGCCGATTGCCACTGGCTTCGGCGCGGGCGCGGAAAGCCGCCGTCCGATGGGCGTGTGCGTGGTGGGCGGGATGCTGACCAGCACGTTTCTCACGTTGCTCGTGATTCCGGTGATGTACTCGCTGTTCAGCGATCTGGCCGCCTTGTTCCGTGGCAAAGAAAAGACCGCGTCGCCGACGGAAGCCGCTCCGCCCGCGCCGGCAAAAACATTTCCTGACCTGCCAAAACCCGGTGCATCCCCCCGTCCGGTCACGGAAATTCCGCCGCGGGGTGTGGTTTGAGTTGGAGCCGCGCATTGAGAAATGCGGCCAAGCGAGGTCGGAGCGCGGCATTCATGCCGCTTCAATGTGGATGCTTCTTTAGTGTTCGTCGCTTGTCGATCGCGCGGAAGTTGAAGCGGCGTGAACGCCGCGCTCCTTCGCGTCAGCCGCCTATTTCCGATTAGCGAAAATTAGCGTGGATTAGCGGTTCAATTTTCTTGCCCCCTCACCCAAACGTCTTCTTCAAATACTCGATGCTCTTCCCCGCGATCACCTCCGGGCCTTCCTCGAACTGGAACACCTCCACCGACACGTAGCCGTCGTAGCCCGTCTCGCGCAACGCCGCCGCGATCGGCACGAAATCGACGTCGCCGAAACCGGGGCCTTTCAGATTTTTGTCGTTCGCATGAAAATAGGCGAACTCGCCGCGCGACTCGCGAATGATCTGCGGGATCGGTTTGGCCTCGGAACACATCGCCTTCACATCGAGGATGATTTTCATCGCCGGACTGTGGAACTGTTTCGCGAAACGAATCCCCTCCTCCGCCGTGTTCACGAAGTTCGTTTCACTCGGCGCGAGCGGCTCGAAGCAGATGATCACGCCGCGACGCTCCGCAAGTTGCACCGCCGCGCGCAACGTCTCCGTGGCCCACGTCCACGCCTGCGCCGGGGTCACGCCCTCGAGAATGTTCCGCTGCTTGGGCGAGCCGAGCACGATGATCTTCCCGCCGAGATCAGCGCAGAACTCGACGAGCGCGCAAAAATAATCCGCCGTGCGGCCGCGCACCGCCGCCTCAGGATGATTCAGGTGCAGGCCCTCCGTCTGCACCAGCACCCAGTGGATGCCGGTGATCTCGATGTCCATGCGGGCCGCCGCATCGCGGATGCGTTTCCGTTCCGCCGCCGGGATGTTCGTCACGGATTGGGCGAGGGTGAAGGGCGCGATCTCAATACCATCATAGCCCGCGAGCTGGGCGTGGCTCATGGCGTCCTCGATTTTCCAGCCTTGAAAAATCTCGTTACAGATGCCGAATTTCATGGCGCGTAGGCTCCCGGTTCACCGCCCAAAGCGCAACCGGATTTTCCGGGCGAGGCGCGTAGCGTCGGGCGACCCGCCTGACGGAGAGGGCGCGCGTCCCGCCGCCCGGATGGGGCCACGAGGGTGTCGCAATGTCTCGAGAAGCTCTCACGTTGTGGTCCGTTCGCGGCGCTTTTCCCGCCGGGCTGGAAGCCACGGCTCTACGGCCGCCCAGAGGCCCGCCGCTACGGGGCCACGCGCCGCTCCTCAACCCCGCGTGAAAACTGTTCGCTTTGCGTGAGGCTCACGCGCACGATCACCGGCACCGGGCCGGTTCATGCGGAACAACCACGCGGCATTGATGCTGCTCCCTTGTTTTGCCAGCCAATAAAAATCATCAGCCAATCCCGAAGCCAGCGCGCCTCGACGATGACCGACACGCTGATCGTCTTGGCGACCAGCGTGCTGCTGGCCGGTGTGCTTTTATCCATGCTGGCGCGCTCCAAAGCCAAATCGTCCCTAAACAATTGCTTCAGCAAGTTAAAACAAATCGGGCTGGGTTTCCGAATCTGGTCCAACGACAACGGTGATAAATTTCCTTGGGCTGTTTCCGCCTTTGATGGCGGCACGCGCGAAGACACAGCCGCCACTCAGGTGTCTCCTCATTTTCAAATCGCCTCCAACGAACTGAGTGCGCCCAAAGTTTTGTTTTGCGAGAGGGATATCGCCCGCACCAGAACGGCTGATTGGAATCTGTTAATAGTTCCAACCTGAGCTACTTCGTCGGCCTGGATGCCGATGCAAGCCGCCCACAAACAATTCTGTCCGGCGACCGCACGATCAGCACGAACGGGAATCTGATGCCGAGGGTGTGGCAGGTGGCGGGCGACGGGGTGGTCGTGTGGGCAAAAGGAATTCATCCGGGCGTTGGCAGCAGCATCCTTTCCGATGGCAGCGCGCAGCAGACCACGAGCGGCGCCTTGCAGCTCCAATTGCAAAGATCCGGGCTGGAAGTGAACCGGTTTGCGGTGCCGTAATCACCGGTCAAATCTCCTGTTGACGCTCGAATCGGCTCTGCTAAAACTTGCCCCCGTCAGCGCAAAGAACAGCGGTGCCGGTGTCACCAGACAGAAAGTCAGACATGAAAAGACCTTCAGAATCCTGCCCGTCGCGGAATTTACCCCACTCGGTTTTTTGAGCGATATCCACAGCTATGAGCGAATCAAGATTGTTCGTCGGTAATCTCTCCTACCAGACGATGGAAAACGACCTGCAGGAGTATTTCTCCCAGGCAGGTGTGGTCAGTTCGGTCAACCTGATGCTGGACAAGTTCACCGGCAAGTCCCGCGGCTTTGCCTTCATTGAATACTCCTCCTCCGAAGAGGCGAACAAGGCGGTCGAAATGTTTCACAATAAAGATTTCCAGGGCCGCGCCCTGACCGTGAACATCGCTCGTCCGAAAGAAGATCGTCCGCCGCGCAGCGGCGGTGGTGGCGGCGGCGGCGGCGAACGTCGCGAACGTTACTGATCAATTTCAGTTCCTCCACACGGGCCGGATTGAGCCATCCCATCCGGCCCGTCTTTTTTTTGAACATCGCCCGGCGGAATAAGAGTTTGACACCCT
>CANMZY010000078.1:0-10500 GCA_947502425.1 Verrucomicrobiales bacterium | reverse complement strand
AAGATTCAGAGTCACTATCTGCTGACGGTTCTCCAAAGCGGTCCCGTTCGTGAGTTTGTCACCAGAAACGCCGTCGGTGCCGCCGGGAGCATGCCGAAGATCAATCAAGGCATCGTCGAGAGCATTCCCATCCCCCTCCCACCCCTCGCCACGCAGCAAGCCATCGTGGCCGAGATCGAAGCCGAGCAAGCGCTGGTGGCCGCCAACCGCGAACTGATCACCCGCTTCGAGCAAAAGATCCAAGCCACCCTCGCCCGCATCTGGGGCGAAGCCTCGGAGGCCGGAAAATGAACCCATCACCACCATTCATGGGTCGCGCCGTTGGCGCTTGGTTTTTTTCGGGGTCGTTCGTGGGGCGTTGCCCCACGCTGGTATCGAGCGGGCCGTTGGCCCTGGATTTCCGCGCCAACGGCGCATCGCCATCCCAGCCTGGGGCAACGCCCCAGGAACCATCGTCGGAAAACCCATGAGGGCTGAAAGCCCGACCCATCGCCATGCCCCAATCGCTCTCGCTCGTCATCGTCCACGTCATCTTCAGCACGAAGGAACGCGCCCCCGTCCTTGATGCCTCCGTTCGTCCCGCACTCCACGCCTATCTCGCCACGGTCTCGCGAAACGCCGATTGTGAATGTTATCGGGTCGGCGGCGTCGCCGATCATGTGCATCTCGCCATCCGACTCTCCCGCACCGTCACCACGGCGAAACTCGTCGAGGAACTGAAAACCTCTTCCTCGAAATGGCTGAAAACTCAATCGCCCGCACTGGCGGCTTTTGCATGGCAACGTGGCTATGGCGCTTTTTCCGTCGGGCCGTCGGATTTGGATGGGTTGAGGCATTACATCGACACGCAGGAGGAGCATCACCGGACGCGGACTTTCCAGGAGGAATACCGGGCGTTTCTTACCAAATATGGAATCGAATTTGATGAACGCTATGTGTGGGATTGAGGGATGGATCGGGCTTTCAGCCCTTAGGTTTCTTTTGGCCACGTTTCCTGGGGCGTTGCCCCAGGCTGGGATGAAATGGGCCTTTGGCCCTCCGATGCGCCCGGTGAAAATCCTACCCCTCGCCACGCAGCACGCGATCGTGGCGGAGATCGAAGCCGAGCAAGCGCTGGTGGCCGCCAACCGCGAACTGATCACCCGCTTCGAGCGAAAGATCCAAGCCACCCTCGCCCGCATCTGGGGCGAAGCACCGGTTGCGGAACCTGTCCTCGCCTGAACGGTAGCACTTCCCATCAACTCCAGAAGGCGCTCATCACCTACACCGAGAGCGGCGTGGGAGACGGAGGATGTCGAATTAACTGAACTCCGCCCCGACTCGACACCTCACTCCGGCCCGCTCCCCACCCTCCCGCAGTCACCTCATCCGATCTTCGGGCATCTTCTCCCCATCGGATGCGGAGAAGGGAACCAAGGCGAAGAGAGAGGACTGCATTGTCGATCTGACTGAACTTCTGACTACCCCACCCCCGGCGCTCCGTGGCAGGGTCAAGTTCCACTCCGATCAACTTGCCTGGGATCTCGGCCAAGCGGCTTGCCCTGCGCTGGGAATATCGCGTAGGCTTTGGCCCATGGATCGTCACGGACCGGGTTGCGCCCGTAGCTCAGTTGGATAGAGCATCTGCCTTCTAAGCAGATGGTCGTGGGTTCGATTCCCGCCGGGCGCACCACTTTCCATTTACGATTACAGATTTACGATTTACGATTACCCCGCGTGCTGAACCTGGAAAAACTTTCCGAACTGCTGGAGAAAAACGGCCCCGCCGCCGCCGCGCGCGTGAAGGAGTTTGCCATCGGCGGGCGTCTGTTCCCGTTCAACTCCCGACCTGCGATCATGGGCGTGATCAATCTCTCCGCCGATTCCTGGTATCGCGAGAGCGTCTGCCTCACGACCGAGCAGGCCGTCCAGCGCGGACAGGTTCTCGCGGCCCAGGGCGCGGAGATCGTCGATGTCGGCGCGGAATCCACGCTGGCCCACGCGGCCCGCGCCGGGGCGGACGCGCAAAATTCCAAGCTACTGCCCGTGGTGCAGGGTCTGCGCGAAGCGGGCGTGCTGGTGTCGGTGGAGACGTATGCGCCGGCGGTCACGGAGGCGTGCCTGAAGGCCGGGGCCAATGTTCTCAACCTGACCGGCACGCAGCAAAACGAGGACGTGTTCCGCATGGTCGCGGCCCACGATGCGGCGGTGATCATCTGTTACGTGCAGGGGAGCAACGTGCGTGAGGTGGGTGATTTCGATTTCTCCGCCGACCCGACCACACGGATGAACGACTATTTTTCCCGCCAGATCGAACTGGCCACGCGCGCCGGCGTGGAGAAAATCTTCATCGATCCCGGCCTCGGCTTTTACTACCGCAACCTCCAGGACAGCACGGTGCGGGTGCGGCATCAGATGAATGTTTTTCTCAACACCTTCCGGCTACGCGCGCTGGGCTTTCCGGTGTGCCACGCCCTGCCGCACGCCTTCGAGTTTTTCGGCGAGGAGGTGCGCTGCGCGGAACCGTTCTTCGCCGTGCTGGCGGCGCTGGGGAAGACCGATCTGTTCCGCACGCACGAGGTGCCGCGCATCAAGGCCGTGCTCGACACAATGGCGGTTTACTGAGCGACGGCGCGCGAGGCTTGGTTGGAGTGCAAGCTTCAGCTGCTGAAGCGTGAACTCCAACCCGAGGGCAGTGCCGACGCCCATCACCCGCGCTTACAAAGGAACACGCCTTCCTCGCCGCTCGCCGTGATCCACTCCTCCAGCACCTTAATCCCCTGCCCTTGCAGCAAGGCGCGCACGCGGTCCGGCGTATGCCGGTAAGAGAAGAACAGCCGCACCGCTTCACCCGCCGCGAATTCAAACCGCTCGCCGTCCAGCTCGACCCGGCGCGCGCGCGTAAAATGAAAATGCGCCGCGACCCGCTGCAAATCGAGGCCGTCGGGATCGTCCTCGATCCAGAAGCGCAGTTCGCCGTCGGCGCGTTCCACGCCCAGGTCCAGCAGAAACGTGAGCAGCCATTCGCGCGTCAGTTCGTTGTCGTACTGCGGGAGAATTTTTTTCAAGCCCACCGCGTAGTCCGGTCCCGGCGCGAGATTGGCGCTGAAGAGCAGCCAATCGTCCGGACGCAGTGCATCCGCGAGACGCGACAAGATCAGGCGCGGCTCGAAGTTGGGGATCATGCCGAAGAAGGTGACGAGGCGCGGGCCGGGCCGGCTCTGCGCATCGAGTGTGGCGCGGAGATCGTCCGCCGACGCCAGATCGTAGACGAGCGGATGAATGGCGTCGGCAGAAATCACGGCGAGCGCGGCGGTACGCGCGACCAGCGTCATAGCCACGCTCACGTCGGAGGGCGTGTAGGAAAGTTCGCGGCCCGGCCCGCGCAGCAAGCGCAGCAGACGCGCGTCCTTCTGCCCGCCGCCGCAGCCCAGCCCGACCAGATGCACGCCGCCCGCCGGAATTTCGCGGGCGGCAGCGGCGAAGCCCGCGTCATAGACGCGCGCGCAGTCCGCTTCATTCCGCGAGGGCGCGACGGCCTGGTGCAGGGCCAGCCATTTTTGCGTCTGCCGATGGCTGTCGTAATGAAACTTGTGGTTGACGCGGCGGGAGCGGAGCGAGTCGAGCAGATCGCGCCGGACATTTTCGGGAAACTGGCTGGAGTGAATGGTGACATGGGCGGTCGGCATAGCCACTCTTTGCCGGAAACGAAGGGGCAAGACAAGTTTGGAAGCCGCAAGAGTTGCTCAGAGCCTCTCTAAAAATCGTGGCAGCCGACATCAGGTGGCTCAAATTTCCTCGGATGTCCCCACGCGGGTTTTTGAAGAATGAGCCTCCTCACGTCGGCTGCTACGGTTCAGGGGAGCAAATCGCAACTTTTCACGGGCCGAGGAATCTCCCCCCAAATGGGCCATTGACGCCGGGCGTTCCTGGCCTAACCTCTGCCGCTCGTCGCCGCGGACCATTCCGTTCCCCGGCGGCGGGCACAATAATTTCATGCTCACCATTCGAGATTTGAAGATGACCCTAGGCGCGCGCGTGCTCTTCGAGAACGCGTCCTTCGGGGTGAATTACGGCGACCGCGTCGCGCTCGTCGGGCCGAACGGCGCGGGCAAGACCACCTTGTTTTCCATCATCCTCAAGCAACTCGAGCCGGACTCCGGCACAGTGGCGCGCGACGAGTGGACGATGGTCGGCCATCTCCCGCAGGAGGCCGAGGCGCACGGCGAGGAGACCATCCTCGACGTGGCCACCGGCCGCATGGACGAACTGCCGCGCCTGGAGAAACGGCTGCACGAATTCGAGGCCGCCGGCGATGTGTCCGGCCCCGAGTATCTCGAGGCGCACGCGAAGCATGACGCGCTCAACGATCCGCAGGTGGAGACGAAGGCGAAGCGGATGCTGCGCGGCCTTGGTTATCGCGAGACGGAGTTCCACCGCAAGGCCAAGGAAATGAGCGGCGGCTGGATCATGCGCGCGCGACTGGCGCGGCTGCTCGTCATGGAGCCGGACCTCCTGCTGCTCGACGAGCCGACGAACCACCTCGACCTGCTCGCGCTGCTCTGGCTGCAAAACTATCTGAAGAATTATTCCGGCGCGCTGCTGCTCATTTCGCACGACCGCCAGTTCATGGACGAAGTGGTCACGCAGGTGCATGAAATCTCGGAGAAGAAGCTGATCGACTACACGGGCAACTACACCGACTACCTGCGCCAGCGCGAGGAACGCTACGAACAGCAACTGACCGCGCACAAAAATCAGCAGAAGGAAATTCATGCGCTCCAAGAGTTCGCGGACCGGTTCCGGGCGATTCCGTCCAAGGCCTCGCAGGCCATGAGCAAGCTCAAGCAGATCGAGCGGCTCGAGCTGATCGAGAAACCGATGGCCCCACGCAAGCCGTTCCGTTTTCAGATTCCCCCGCCGCCGCGCGGCGGACAGCGCGCCGTGTCGCTGAAGGGAATTCACATGGCCTACGGGACGACGAAAGTTTACACCGGTCTCGACCTGACCATCGAACGCGGCGAACGCACGGTGCTGGTCGGGCCGAACGGCGCGGGCAAATCCACGCTGCTGAAAATTCTGGCGGGCGCGGTTCCGTTTCAACAAGGCGAACGCGACCTCGGCCACAACGCGAAGATCGGCTACTTCAGCCAGCATCGCGCCGACACGCTCGACCCGGAAAAAACAGTGGTGGACGAAGTCCTGGCGAGCGCGCCCGCCATGCGCGAGGACGAGGCGCGCGGCGTGCTCGGCTCCTTCATGTTCCGCAAGGACGACATTTACAAGAAGACCGCGATCCTCAGCGGCGGCGAAAAGAGCCGGCTCAATCTCGTGAAATTTCTCGTCGATCCGCCGAACCTCCTGCTCATGGACGAGCCGACCACGCACCTCGACATCCACACCGTCGAATCACTCACGCTGGCGCTCGAACGTTACGAGGGCACGCTGGTGTTCATCTCGCACGACGTGCATTTCATCCGCCACCTCGCGACCAAGGTGCTGCACGTCAGCGCCGGCCAGGTCACCTCCTACGTGGGCGGCTACGAATATTTTCTGGAGAAGACCGGAGCCGCCGATGACGCCCGCGCCGCGCTGACGGCGGGGTGATTCCGAAAGCCGATCCCGGCTGTGTCGTCCTCGACTAGTCGCGCTCCTTTCACATTGGGACACCTCCTTCGCGCAGCAGTCGCATCAGACCACTACCCGTGCACCCCGATGCATCGCGGAACGCCGATCTCAGATCTGGCGCGATGATTGGATAAACCCAAGACCTGCCGGGTCGGAGACCGGCGCTCCAACGTAATCATCGCGCCTTGCAGATGCAGATTCGCTCGTGAGCAGGTCTGTTTCTGATCTGCGTTCATCCGCGCCACCTGCGGTTAAAGCAATTCGCCCCCTCATCCGTTACCCTCACCCCCTGCCCCTCTCGCATCCGCTGGGCGAGGGTGGCGTCGGTGGATTACTTCCCCGCCGGGGCCGGGCCAACGGCGCGCTCCAACCGGGCGCGGGCCAAGTCGTAATCGTGCAGCGCCTGAATTTGCGTGGTGCGGGCCTCGGTCAGGGCGGTCTGCGCGTTGAGCACGTCCAGTTGCGTGCCGCCCATCGCGCCTTCCTGGTAGAGCACGTTGACCTGGCGCAAAGCCTCCTCGGCCTGTTCCTGCACTTTCCTCTGCGTCTCCAAAACTTCCCGCGCCTCGATGAAGGTGGAGTAGGCGGTGCGGACTTCGAGTTCGATCTTGCGCGCGACGTCTTGGGTTTCGAGCTTTGACTTGTCCCGGAGCGCGATGGTTTCGCGCACTTTGCCCGCGGTCAGTTTGCCGTCAAAAATGTTCCAGGACATTTGCGCGCCGGCGCTCCAGCCGTGGACTTCGCGTTCGAGGTCGTTCACGAACTGCGAGCTGTGTCCGCCGTAGCCGGCGTAGAGCTGGACAGCCGGCTTGTAATTGCTGCGCGCGCTGATGATCGCCTCTTCGCGCAGGCCGATGCCGGTGCGGAGCGCGGCCAGTTCGGTGCGGTTGGCCAGGGCGCGCGCGACCGCATCGGGCAGCGCAATGTCGTAGGCGTCGGCGTCGAGCCGTCCGGTGAGCTGGAGCGGAACGTCTTCGAGCACTTCCTTGGGTAGATTGAAACCGAGCAGGTTGACCAGATTGTTTTTGCCGATGCGATGGGCGTTGCGCGCGCGGATGAGCCGGGGCTTGACGTTGGCGACCTCGACTTCGGCGCGCAGGACGTTGAAGCGTTTCGAGGTGCCGGCGTTGAAGCGGCGCGTGGCGTCCTCGACTTCCGACTGCCGCAAATTCACGGCGGCCTCCTGGACGATGATCTGCTGCGCAGCCAGCAGCACGCCGTAGTAGGCCACGCGCACGTCGAGCAGCGTGTTGGCGATGACGGTCTGATGGTTCAACAGCGACTGCTGTTTCGTCAGCCGCGCGGAGCGGAGCGCGGAGTTGATGCGCCCGCCTTCGTAAATGGACTGGGTGATCCGCACCTCCGCCGTCCAGCGCTCTTCCGCGCCGAAGCTGACGGTGGTGCCGCTCGCGGGCACGGTTTCGATGGAGTCGCCATCGACGGCGGAAAATTCGCTGACCAGACGCACCTTGGGCTGGGCGATGGCGCGGGTCTGGACGATCACGCCATGGACGGCCTCGAGGTCGGCCTGGCTCTTGAGGACCGCGCTGTTCTGTTGCAGCGCGAGGTCGAGGCAGTCGGCCATGGCCAGCGGGCGGCCGAGCGGCGACGGAAGATTGGTGGCAGCGGCGAGAACGGATGCACCGGTCAGAACTAGAACGGCGGCCAGCGTGGCGGGGAGGGATGATTTTTTCATTTTTGCTTAATTCATTTTCAGGGCGGTGGCGTTGGTCCCGGTCGCAGTTTTGTCGGGAGGACGTTGCATGAAAACATCGACCTGCTGGCCGACGTAGAGCGGCACGCCGGGCCGGTCGAGTTCAAAGATGATCTGGAGCACGCGGGTGTCCACGCGCTCGGTGCTATCGCCGGTGAGCGAGCGTTTCGGAATCACGAACGGCTCGATGCGGACGAAGCGCAGCGGCAGGGAATCTCTCGTGCCGCCCTTGAGAAAGGCCACGGCGGGCTGGTCGGCGTGGACGAGCGGCGCGTTCTGTTCGTCCACGTCGGCGCGGACTTGCAGCGTGGTGACTTCGCCGAGAATCATCAGCGGCTCGTTCGGGTTGGTGTTGGCGTATTCACCTTCGCGCAGGTTCAACTGCAAAATCTGTCCGCCGCGCGCCGCCTTGACGGTGAGGATGTCCAGATCAACCTGCGCAGCGTGGGCCTGGGCCTGCGCGGCCTTGATGTCGGCCTCGATCTTCAGGCAGCGCGCGTCCCAGTTTTGCAGGAGGTATCCCTTGCGCTGTCGTTCGTCTTCGGAAACGACCTGCTGCTTCTCCAGTCGCTCGGCGCGCTGGAACTGATCCGCCGCGTCGGCCGCCATGACCTGCTCGGCCTTGAGCGCCGCGCGCAACGCCTCGATCTGCGACTGCACGGTGGCCACCCGGGCGCGGGCCTCGCGGTCGTCGAGTTGAAAGAGCGGATCACCGGCCTGCACGGTCGAGCCGGCTTTGACAAACACCCTGGTGACGAGGCCGGGCCGGGCCGGGGCGACCTTCACGTTTTCCCGGGTGGCCTCGATGATGCCGCTGGCGGCGACGGAATTCGGATAGGGCGAGCGGGCCGGTTCGACGAGCGGCGGCGGGGCGGGCGGAGTTTTGCGGAGCTGCTTGGTGAGAAAAATCGCCCCGCCAATGCCGGCGAGCGCGAGGTAAAAGCTGAGTTGTTTGAAGATCATAAGTTTTCTTTGGTGGGAAATTATTTTGGCCACGCGCCAAGAACGAACAGCACCAGGCTGCCCGCGAAGGCGGTGACCCGCCCGGCCATCCGGACAAACTCCGCGCCGGTCACGGGCGGATGCACAACGGGCAGTCGAAACCAGGAAACGAGAATCGCCGCCCCATTTGTTCCTCTAAACTCACAAATGATCATTGGTCCCCTCTCTTTTCAAAATGACCAAAACTCTCATGCACACGCTGCACCCGCCCGTCCTCCATCTCAGTCATCCGGTCGGCGTATTTAAAAATGCGGTTGTCGTGCGTGACGACGATGACACAGCGGTCGGGTTTGCGCGCAACTTTGCGGAGGAGTTCCATGATGTGCGCGCCCGTTTCCTTGTCGAGGGCCGAGGTCGGCTCGTCGCAGATGATCAGCCGCGGCTCGTGGACGAGGGCGCGCGCGATGGCCACGCGCTGCTGCTGGCCGCCGGAGAGATTGAGCGGCGTGTCCTGGCCGCGTCCCTCAAGGCCGAGTTCGTCCAGCAGCGCAGCCGCCTTCTTCTCGGCGGCGCGGCGGCCGATTCCATTGATGATCAGCGGCACGCTGACGTTCTCGATGAGATTGAGCGTCGGGATCAGATTAAACTGCTGAAAAATGAAACCGACGTTGCGCTTGCGGAACTCGGTGACGGCGCGCGGGCGCAGGCCGTGGAGCGAGGTGTCGAAGACGTCGATCTCGCCACCGTCGAATTCCAGCGTTCCGGCAATGACACTCAACAGCGTGGTCTTGCCGCAACCGGACGGGCCGACGATGAGCAACATCTCGCCGAGCCGGGCATCGAAATCCACCCCCTTGAGCGCGTGCGTCGCGGCGTCGCCGTGGCCGAACGTTTTCATGACGCGCCGGACATGAACGGCGAGAGGATGACCGTTGCCGTTGGAATTGTTTCCGTTGGTCATGCGTTTGATGGATTCAGCCCCGGAACACCACGGCCGGTTCGAGCGTCCAGACTTTGCGGATGCCGAGCAGCGCGGCCAACACACAGATAACGAGGATCACCCCGAAGGTTGCGACCGGAAGTTGCCACGGCATCAGAAAAGGCGGCATCCCCTTGCCGATGACCAGCAGGCCGAAGAGAACGGTCAGTCCCACGCCGATGCCGTAGCCAATCACGCCGACGGTCAGCGCCTGCAACATCAACATCCGCGAGAGCAGCCCGTTGCTGGCGCCCATCGCCTTGAGCGCTCCGAGGTGTTTTAAATTTTCCAGCACGAACGAATAGAACGTCTGTCCGCACACCGCGATGCCGACAAAAAAGCCGAGCAGGATCGTCGTGCCAAACGACGCGGGAATCCCGGTGTTACGAAAATACCACCAGATCGTGGACCAGAAGAATTCATCCTCGGTGAAAGCACGCAACCCGGTCCCGCGGGCCTGGCTGAAGCCGGTTTCCTTTTCGATCTGCCGCGCCGCGCGCTCCGCCGTCCAGCCCGGCGCCGGCTCGGCCAGCACCATGCTCAACATCTTCCGCGATTTCGGGGAGAACTGCAGCGCCTGGTCGTAGGTGGTGAAAACGTACGGGTAACCGAAGAAGTGCCGGTCCGCCTTGCAGATGCCCACGATGCGCGCCTCCTTGTCGTTGATTTCAAAAGTGTCGCCGACCTGCAGCGGACGCGGACGGCCCACGCTCAACCGTTGCACGGCGAGATCGTCGATGATGACACTGTTCGGCAGACGCACATCCTCGAGCCGACCCGCGATCATCCGCGAGGGACGGCCGACCAGGGTGGTGCTGTCGAGGCCGATGATCATGATCGGCTTGAAATTGCCGTCGCTCAGTTTGGATTGCAGGATCGCCGCCTGGAGCGGCACGGCCCACGCGACCCCCGTGACCGAGCGCACGCGGCTGACGTCGGTGTCGCGCATCGCCTTGACCTCGTTGACCTGTTCAACCTTCGCGTCCACCACCCAGATGGCGGCCCGCATGTTGCGCAGATGACTCGTCGTCCACGAGAGCAGGCCGAAAAAAACCGCAGACTGTTGCGTCATGAGCAGCGCGGCGAAGGTCAGCCCGCCGATCAGCATGATGTATTTGGCGCGGTCGCCGATCAGCATTTTCAGGGCGATGTGATACATGGGAAAATTACCGGCGGGAGGATGAGATGCGGCGCACCGGCTTTTTGGCCGGCGTGGGTTTGCTTTTGGTCGCGAGCTGTTGCAGCGAGGCCAGGGAAA
>CANMZY010000077.1:0-10594 GCA_947502425.1 Verrucomicrobiales bacterium | reverse complement strand
TGGTCAGGGGTTGACGTAACGCTGGCCAAATAGGTCGATGCTGCTGTCCGGCACGTAGGCCGACCAGATGACCAGCGCGTGGCCCACGCCATCCGACGCCGCCACCGGGGAGAGCAGGCGGGCTGAAGCCGTGCTGTTCACCTGGAACTGGCCGCCGTTCACCGCGCTGTCTTTCACCATGCACCCGAAGATGGCGGCCTGATTACCCCGGCTGTTCCAGGTGACGAGCTGGCCCGCCGGCAGCGTGACGATGGAGGGCGCATACTGGTCGCCATAGGTGCTGCTGTTGACGCGGAAGGCGTCGCTGGCCGCTTGGCCGCCCGCGTTGAAAACCCGGGCGTAAATATCCAGGCCGTTGTCCCGCGCCGCGTCCTTCTGCGACCAGGCGGTGGTGAAGCCGCCGTCGGGCAGGCCGCTGACCGCCGGGCTGGCGCAGATGCGGTCCGCCGTGTTCACCAGAAATTCATCGGTCAGCGCGGCGCCGGAGGCATCGAAGATCCGCGCGTAAATGTCCACGCGGTTTTCGCCGCGCTGCAGTTCGGAAACCCACGCGACCACGAAATTTCCATTGTGGAGCGCGGCCACGGCGGCGTGATGCTGGTTGAAGGCGGTGTGCTGGTTGGCGCGAAACTCCACACCCAGTTTCACGCCGGCGGGAGTGAAGCGCTGCACGTAGACATCCTGCATGAAGTCCACCGATCTGACCGACGCCGTCAGCAGCGTGTTGCTGAGAATGATGCTGCCCGTCCACTGGGTCTGGAGCACGAGGATCTGATCGTTGGTGGTAAATTTTCGCCGACTGGAATAGGCGACGACGGCGTTGCCGTCCGCCAGGCCCGTCACCACCGGGTTCACGCTGAACTCGCGCACGGCCTTGATCGACCTGGGCACGCGGAAGCTGCGCCAGGTGACCCGGTTGTTGCGGATCGTCGCCCAGTTCGTGGTGTAGGGCAGCGGAATGAGCAGCGGCCCCGAGCCGACCAGCACATCCTGCGGCGTGACAAACGCTCCGTTCGCCCCGGTGAAGCGCGCGTAAATATTTTGGAAACCGGGCAGCCCGCCCTGCCAGACAAACGCCGCGCCGCCGTTGTTCAGCATCGCGACCTGGGGTTTCTCCTGGTCGCCGGGAAGAATCTGGTTCACGCGAAACGGCGCGCCGGAAGGCGTGAGCGCGGCATCGAGCCGAAGTGCGCCGATGCCCAGGCCCTTGCCGATTCCGTCCATCCCGTTGTCCTGCCAGACCACGTAACCGCCGCCGGGGTTGATGCCTAGGCCGGGAAAAGTCTGCTCGCCGGGCCGCGGGCCGGAGACCGGAAATTCTCCCTCTTGCGGCACTAGACCAGCCTGACCGGAAACGAGACATGGAAAAGCGGCGACCAGCCCCAAGGCGGCCAGCCGTTTACAAGCGCTGAGTGATGATGGCATAGAATTCGTTGTTAAAAATATCAGCGGGCCGCCGCTTTGTCCACGCTTTCTTCCCGCAAAACTACTATTTCGCGGCGTGAAAATGCCCGGAAATTTTTGTGCAGCACCACGGCGTTCACAACAGCTCACCCTGGGCCGGGGCCGACGCCGGCAGTTCCGCCAGCAACCCCTTGAAACCCCACTCCCGGTAGAGCACCTCCAGCCGCGCCCGATCAGCCGGGCGCGGGGAAAAAACCTCCAGTTCAAAAGCTCCCGGCAGGTCATCGCGCAGCCGGATCAGCCGCTGGTTGCGCCGCACCGCCGGCTCCGCCGCCTGCAACGCGGCCCGCGTCCGCTCGGATTTCACCTCGCCCAGCCGCCCGTAGAGCGCCTCGACCGTCCCGAACTGCTGAAGCAGATCAGTCGCCGTCTTCGGCCCCACGCCGGGCACGCCGCCAATGTTGTCCACGGTGTCCCCGATCAAACTCAGCCAATCAACAATCTGCTCCGGCTCGACGCCGGCCTTGGCCCGCACTGCTCCGGCCTGCCAGATCATCTCCGACTTGTCATTCGGATTGAACAGGCCCACGCGCGCCGAGACCAGTTGCATGAAATCCTTGTCCGCGCTGGCGATGACCACCCCCGCGCCACGCCCGACCGCCTGCCGCGCCTGCGTCGCGATCAGATCGTCCGCCTCCACGCCGTTCTCGCAAAACGAAGCCAGACCGGAGGCGGCCAGGTAAATTTGCAGCGCGTCAATCTGCGCGGCGAGGGCGTCAGGCATGGGCGGACGCTGGGCCTTGTATTCAGGCAGCGCGGCCATCCGCTCGGCGGCCAAGCCTCCATCCCAGACGACGGACAGATGGGTCGGCAGCAGGACGACCCGCATTTTGGCGAGCATCTTGATGAAGCCGTAAATGGCGTTGGTGGGCGAACCGTCGGGGGAGTTCAAGTGACGGATCGCATGAAAAGCGCGATAGGCGTAGGCGTGACCGTCCACGATCAGCAATCGCGACGACGCCTGCGTTTCCATGAGGAATGGGAAAAGGGCCCGGCCGGGATTTACGGGATGACGGTCTTCTGCACCGGAATCGTGTGCTGCGCGAACGGCATCTCCTCGGCGGAATGGAGCCGGTTGCCGGCGGGATCGATGATCGTGGGGGTCACGAAATAGACCAGGTTTTTCTTCTTGGAAGTGTTCGATTCGCTGCGGAAAAAACGGCCGAGCAGCGGCAGGTCGCCGAGCACCGGAATCTTGTCCTTCGTCTTCTGCACGTCCTCGGAGATCAAACCGCCGAGCATGATCGTCTGGCCGTCCCACACGATGCAGTCCACGGCGATCTGGCGCAGGCGGTATTTCGGCAGCGGGGTCGGCGAGATGAGCGGAGCCGCGGCATTGGCGCCGCCGACGGACTGCACGACCGATTGAAATTCAGCCTGGCTGTCGTAGCCGAGAAATTCTTTCAGAGTCGGAATGATCGACATTTGAATCGTGTAGCCGTCGGCCATCACGTAGGGGATTACGTCCAGCACCGGCCCGATTTCCACCGGCTCCGTGATCGGCTGGATCGTGGAGGAGACAGCCCCGCCACCACCACCGCCGCCGACCCCTGGGATTCCGCCGTTTCCGCCCGGCACGCCCAACTGGTTGATGGACAGGTCTGTGACCACGTATTTGACGTCCACCACTTTGATCTGCGCCTGCCGGGCGCTGAGGGTGGTGATCTCCGGACAGGAGAGCAGATCCACCCCGCCGCGTTGTTCCAGCGCGCGGACGACAAACCGGAACTGCGGATCGGTGAGAATGCCGGTGACGGTGGCGAGAGCCGGCGCGCTCTGGCGCAGCCCGCCGGTCAACAAATTGTCGGACACTGAAGGCGGAATTGCGCCGGGGCCGCCCAAGCCGGGGGCGGAACCGGGGCCGGGAAACACGCCGCTGGGATTGGAGGGTCGGGGATCGATTCCGCCGGGTGAAATGTAACTCGGCGCCGTGCCCGCCTGCCCGCCGATGCCTCCATTGCGCATCAAGGTGTTCCCCAAATACCAGTCGAAACCTAGTGCCCGGTTGTCTTCCTGGGTGATTTCCATGATGCGGGATTTGATGGTCAACTGGGGCGGGGCAATGTTCATGACTTGAATGGCTTTTTCCACCATGTCCAAATCCGCCATCGTGGCCCGCACCATCAACACACCCGTGCGGTCATTGAAAAACACTGTCTTGGGAGCCTCCAGATCGACGCCGGCGGCGCTGAAAAACTCGCGGACAATGGCAATCTTTGGCGCGAGCTTGGTGACGGTTGTGACGAATTCAATACCACCTCCACCGGCACCGTTCGTGCCGCCCTGGCCCTGTTGACCACCCTGTTGACCACCCTGTTGACCACCTTGGCCGCCGCCACCCGTGATGCTGACCTGCGCGAAGGAGGATCCCATGCCGGAGCGGCCGCCACCACCGCCGCCACGGCCACCACCACCGTTGTTACCGTTGTTGCCGTTGTTGAAGCCCCCGTTGTTATTGTTGAAGCCCCCGTTGTTATTGTTGAAGCCCCCGTTGTTATTGTTGAAGCCCCCGTTATTATTGTTGAAGCCTCCGTTATTGTTATTGAAACCGTTGTTCCCATTGTTGTTCCCACCGCCGCCGCCACCACCGCCACCGGAACCAAAAAAGCCCTCGGTGACATTTTGCAGACCTTGATAAAAAGTGTTCGGGTCCAGCTTGAAGATGCGCACATGGAGCGGCACGCCGACGTTGGCCTTCGGCGACAAAACAATGCCCCAGTCTTCGACGGAATACTTGATGGGCGATTCAGCCACTTTGGTGATGATATCCAAGGCATGCTCCACCGTCAGCCCGCGCATGGGCGAGCCGATCTTGATGGTGATCGCGCCGACATCAATCGGTGCCGGAGGGGGAATGGGCACGCCGGCCGGATCCACGGCGGGGGCGCCGGCGGCGGCGGCGGGCGGATCAATGTTCGGGCTGATCAGGAAGTTCACCCCCAGGCCCTCGGGGTCGCTTCTTTTCACATCCTCGGTCAGTGCCTTGATCACTTCGGACAAAGGCAGGCTGTCGATTTGCAAGGAACTGAGTTTAATTCGGCGCAGCTTGAGAAAAATAGCCTGACGCTCCGGGCTGGTGTGCACGAGGTTGGTGCGGGCGTAGGGGTTGGGAACATCCAATAGATCGCGGGTGATGGGGATCTGCCATTCCTTCTCCACGAGCATCAGCATTTCCTTGGAGCTGCGCTCGCGCTTGCGGGCTTCCGCGGCATACATGTTGCCCTGCACCAAGTCCATGTAGTAGAAGGCCGTCTTGTCGGACGGATCGCGGGCGATGGCTTTTTTTAACTCCACTTCGGCCGCTTCCAGCCGACCCATTTCGAGCAGGAATTTGCCGTTCTGCACATATTCTCCGGTCTTGAGCCGGTCGGCGATGACGCCGGGAATCAAGGCGATCATTTCGTCGGTGGGCCGCTGGCCCGCGCTCTCGAGCCGCAGCCGGTCATTGGTCAGTTTCATGGCCAGCCCGTCCGCGTTGCGGGGATCAACCTTGACCACGCGGGCGATGTGGTTGGCCGCCTCGCCGTATTCGGTCCGGCGCATGGCCTGGTCGGCCAGTTGCAGGTGGGTCAGGATGAGGCCGGCACTCACTAGCTTTTGTTCCGGCTCCACGCCCGCGGGGCCAATCTTCTCGATCAACAGCCAGGCCTCCTCGTATTTCTTGACCGCCTCCGTGATTTCATTGCGCTTCTGGGCGGCTTGGGCGGCGGCCACTTTTTCGCGTACCCGGAGGGTCATTTCCTGGCGGCGGATGGATTCATCAATGGCGTTTTTGGCGGGATCATCGACGGCCTGGGCGCGCGCGGAAATGGCGGTGGCCAGAAGCAGGGCCACGAGACAGAGGGAGGTGAGGGCGGCGTGAATCATAGAGGGTTCGGAAGTTCAATGTCTAAAAATGCGGTGGCACCGGACGGTCATCTGATCGTGTATTTTTTAAGATTTCGGGCCAACAGTACAGCCTCGGTGGCTTTGATGTCCACGATAATGTAGTCCTCGCCGCCCACGCTAATCGGGTCATTGACCCGCAGCTCCTTTTTGAACCAGTTTTCCGGAGGGTAGCTGAAATCTACTTTGAATCCGTCCACGCGCTGGAAGGGCTTGTCCTTGCTCAACACGCCGCGCTCCCCGGTGTCGGCGAGTTCGATGGCCAGCTCCTCCGGCTTTTCCGGAGCGCCTTTGATGTCCTTGAGAAGGAAGGTGCCGGCGGCGCCAGGACGGTCCTTTTCGTTTAGCTTGACGTAGGTCTGCGGCAATTTTTTCCGCAGCGCGGCGTTGGTGCTGGCCTCCCGGGTGACGCTCATGTAGTAGCCAGGGATGGCGACCTTTTCCAGATTGACGATCAGGAGGAGCGGCGTGATCTTGGCGATGCGCAGGGCATTCGGGCCGACCTCGGTACCCTTCTCGATCTTGAGCAGCGAGCCGTCCGGCCGGCGCTGCCATTTCACCGGGTTAAACAGATGATGCGGGGCGGAAAGATTGATCGTGGGCGCATTTTTGAAATCTTTGAGCGCGGCCTGCTGGCGCGAGAAATCCATCGAGGTAATCCCCTTGGTGTTTTTTTTCTGAATGCCGACGACATACTTGTTGAGCTTCTCCGACTCCTCCTGAACTTTCACGTAGAGCAGCCAGACGGTCGTGCCGAGGGCGATGAACGCCAGGGCCAGCAGGACTTTTTCGTAGTGCTGCTTGAGCAGGGCGGGCAAATTTTTCAAGAATTGCATAGGCTCAACGGGGCGGCGGCGGAGAAGGCGGCACGGGCTTGATGACGTTCACCAGGACGATCACTTGCAACAGCTTTTCATCGAGCACCGTGGTCATCGACGCCTTGTTGGTCACGGCCGTGACGGAGAGGACGGGGCCGCCGCGGGCAGGAGCCGGCATCGGCTCGACGGAAACGGACTTGAGGATCACCCCGGACGGGGCGTGGCTGATGGCCTCGATGGCGGAGGCGAGCGCGGGGCTGAAACAGGAGAACTTGAATTCGTAGGGCCAGACGGCCATCTCGGTCTCTTTGCTGTGCGTGAATGATCCGGTCAGAATGTCCGACGAGGCCGGCGCGTCGTAGCTGGAAACAGCCACCCGGCGGATTTGCACCAACTGGTCGATCTTCGCCTGAAAGAGCGCGACGGCGATCTGCCGGATTTCGATCAACTGCTCGCTGAGGGGCTTCAGGGTGGCCAGATCAAAGTTGACCGGGCCGATCTGGGCCTCAAAGGAAAAATTGTAATTGGTGTGGAGCTTGACCCCGTTGGCGGCGGCCTCCCGGCGAAGCTGGGCAATGGTGGTTTCGAGAAATGCCTTGTAGGTCTGGTTGTTGAAAGACTCGGTGGGCGTGGACGGAAACAGCTGCCGACTTTCGGTCACGAACTGTTTGGCCCGTCCCAGCTCCCGGCGGGTCACGTCCAGATTTTCGGCGGTGGGCCGGATTTCCAGCAGGTCCATGCCATCCAGCTCGGACTTGGTCTGCTCCAGTTCGGTGTCAATGGTGGTGTTCTCCTGAACCTGCATCCAGAGATAGTATCCGCCGAAGCCCAACAGCGCCACGGCGGCGATGCCACCGAGGGCCGTCCATAAATTTCGCTTGAGCCAGGTCATATCAGGGTTTGATGGGACGCTTCAAAGCCAGCGAGACCTCGAAGGTGAAGGTGTAATCAGCCGGTTTGCTCATCACGCCGACCAACCCGGTGTTGACCGGGTCAAAGAGCGGGTTGGCCTTCAGTCCGGCACCGACCATGAAGGCAAATTCAGTGTTCTCGCCACCCTTGGGTGTGGTGAGATCAACCCCACGGCAAAGGAGGTGGATGATTTGACCCGGCGTGCCCGCTTCCGTCGCGGGGTCCGGCTTCAGACGGGGGCCGGGGCCGGAACCCGGGGGCGGCTGGCGATTTCCCGGCCCGCCCGGCCGGGGGGTACGGGTCGGCGGAGCCACCGGATTGACTCCTCCGGGAACCAACGGGAGGGTGCTGGCGGAGCGGAATTCCACTTTCTCGATCCAGACGCCGGTGTCCCGGCCGAATTTTGACTTCCCCTCGGACTCGGCGTCGAGCATCACGCGGCGCAATTCCGCCAGGATGTTCGCCCATTGGGGCCGTTCCTCGATCCAGACGCCAAAGTGGCCGGCTTCCTTGCGCGCATCCTGTAAATCTTTGGTCGCCCTTTTCAGCAGCGGCTCGTGTTTGCGCAGCGGCTCCAGCGACGCGTTAAGCTTTTCCAGTTGAACCCGCTTCTCGACCGCGTTCTTCTGGTAAAACCAGCCGTAGGCATAAAGGATCAAAATCAAACAGAAGGCGGTCGCGGCTAGGTAGGGTTTCTTGGCCCCAAACTGCTGCCGTTTGATGGAGCTTTTCGGCATCAGGTTCAGCTCCACCGGGCAGTGCGCGAGGTTCCGCAGCCCCAGTCCGACGACCTCGCCGAGGGAATGGGCCACTTTCGACAACTCCTCCAGATTCAGCGCCGGGTCGATCTGGACGTTGCGGAAAGGATTGAAATACTCCACCGGCAGATTGAGCTTCTCCGCGAAAAACTGCGCGGTGAATCCCATGATGGACGCGCCGCCGGAGAGAAAGAGCCGCTGCGGCGCCGCGCCGCCCTGCTGGCCGCGATAAAACTGGACCGTCTGGTTCACCTGGATGTGCAGGCGCGTCATCACCTGCCGCGAAATTTTGGAAAGGGCCGCCGCCTCCGGGTCTTCCGGCTCCTCGTAGGCGCCGCCCAGGCTCACGAAGCCCTTCTCCAGCTTCAACACCTCGGCCTCTTCGAAGGACAGCTTCGACTCCTTCGAGAAATCCTGGGTGATCGAACTGGCCCCGATGTTGATGCCACGCGTATAGACGTTGCCCTTGTCGAAAAATAGGAGCGTGCTCGTCTTGGCCCCGATGTCGAGCAGCATGTTGCAGCCCTCGAGGTCGCCGTAGTTGTAACGAAATGCGTTGCAGAGCGCGGCCGGCGAAACATCGACCAGGCTCAGCTTCAACCCCGCCGTCTCCGCCGTGCGGAACAACCCCTCGACGATGTCCGACTTGATCGCCACCAGCAGCACTTCCAGCTCGCCAGTCGGCGCCGCCCCCAGAATCTGATAGTCCCACACCACCTCCTCCAGCGGGAAGGGCACGTTCTGCTGCGCCTCATACTGGATGATCTGCGTGACCTTGGAGGTGTCCACCGGCGGGAGCTTGACGAACTTGGAAAAAACGTGGAAGCCCGGCGCGCAGACATTGATGTTTTTGGAATCGAACGGCTGCTCGGCCAGCAAATCCTGCAGCGCCTTGAGCATGGCCGCCTCGCGCGTGGACTCCTGCATGCCGTCACGCCCGAGCGTCTTGAAAGCATACTGCGTCAAACGCAGGCCGCCCTCTTCGTTGGGCTCAAACTCGGCGAGCTTCAGGTTCGCGGCCCCAAAGTCCACCGCTAAAAATGACTTGGAATTCAACATTTGATTAAACGCCGTCCGCCGCCGTTGGCTCCGGGCGCAACCGGCCCCGATCCAATGCGGAAACTGTGTTGGTAGCCAACATCCCTCCCGGCGGTCAAAACAAAAACATATTTTTCACCGTGCCAGGGGCGCGCGTTACGCGGCGGAGATCACGCTTAAACTTTCCCCCGGAAATAGGCAATGGTCTGGCGCAGCCCCGCCGCCAGCGGCACGACCGGCTCCCATTTCAGCAGCGCCCGCGCCCGCGTGATGTCCGGCTGCCGCTGCTTCGGATCGTCCTGCGGCAGGGGACGGAAAACGATTTTGCTCCTCGAACCGGTCGCGCGGATGATGGTTTCGGCGAACTCCAGCATCGTCATCTCGTGCGGATTGCCGATGTTCACCGGCAACGGCGTGCCGCTCATCATCAGCCGGTAAATCCCCTCGATCAGATCCGAGCAAAAGCAAAAACTGCGCGTTTGCCGGCCGTCGCCGAACACCTTGATCGGCCGGTTCCGCAGCGCCTGGCTGATGAAGGCCGGGACCACGCGCCCGTCGTTGAGTCTCATGCGGGGTCCGTAAGTGTTAAAGATTCTCACAATGCGCGTCGCCATCGCGTGTTCGCGATGGTAGGCCATGGTCAGCGCCTCGGCGAACCGCTTCGATTCGTCGTAGCAGCCGCGCGGGCCAATGGTGTTCACGTTGCCCCAATACGCCTCCGTCTGCGGATGCACCAGCGGGTCGCCGTAAATTTCCGAGGTGGACGCAATCAGGAAGCGCGCGCCCTTGTGCTTTGCCAGGCCGAGTGCCTTGTGCGTGCCGAGCGAGCCGACCTTGAGCGTCTGGATCGGCAGCTCCAGGTAATCAACCGGGCTGGCCGGGGACGCGAAATGCCAGACGTAATCCACCGGCCCTTCCAGAAAAATAAACTCCGTCACGTCCTGCTGGATGAATTTGAAATCCGGCCGGCCCGCGAGATGCGCGATGTTGTCCGCCGAGCCGGTGACGAAGTTGTCGATGGCGATGACCCGGTGTCCGCGGGCCAGCAGCAGGTCGGCCAGGTGCGAGCCGAGAAAGCCCGCGCCGCCGGTCACCACGGACGTGGGCGGGCGCGGGGCGGCGGGTGTTTTTTTACGTCCGGGTCGGGCAGGCATAAGCGTGTGGTTGGCGGCGCCGGCACGGGCGCCAGCGGGAATGTTTCCATCAGCGGGCGCCGGTTCCAACCAGCACCACGGGAATGGTCCGCAAAATGATCTTCAAGTCGAGCCAGATTGACCAGTGATCGATGTACTCCAGGTCGAGCCGGACCCAGTCCTTGAAATCCTTCACGTCATTGCGCCCGCTGATCTGCCAGAGGCAGGTCAGCCCCGGCTTCACGCTCAGGCGCCGGCGGTGCGAGAGATCGTCGAAGCGCCGCACTTCATCGACCGGCAGCGGACGCGGGCCGACGAGGCTCATCTCGCCGCGCAAGACGTTGAGCAGTTGCGGCCATTCATCGATGCTATACTTGCGGAGGAAGCGCCCCATCCTGGTCACGCGCGGATCATTGGTGAGCTTGAAGACCGGGCCGGACATTTCGTTGAAGGCGGCCACCTCGTCCTTGCGCTGCTCGGCGTTGGAAACCATTGAGCGGAATTTCAGCATCGTGAACGGGTGGCCGTTCAGGCCGCAGCGCTGCTGCCGGAAAAAGACCGGCCCCGGCGAACCCAGCCGGACCAG
>CANMZY010000076.1:0-10771 GCA_947502425.1 Verrucomicrobiales bacterium | reverse complement strand
TGTGGAGCGTGCGCACCCTCATCAAAGTCGGCAGCGATGGCCGCGTGCCCATCGGCACCCAACGCCTGCGGATCGAAAAACCACCGGCGACCAAGGTGGTGCTTTGCCTCCACCCTTGCGGCCACCACTCCGTCCTCGCCGCTCCGCCCGACGCCAAGCAAAAACCCGTGCTCCTCTTCACCAATCGCCCCCAATAAACTTTCCTGTTTTGAAAACTACGCGACAGCCGTGTTCAATTTTGTTGATTCGCGATTCGCTTGCACGTACCACTCGCGCATGAAGACCGCACGCAAATTGTCCTTTGGACCATTCATTTCCCTCGTCACCTGCACCGGCCTGCTGGCCCAGCTCTGTCCGGCGGCGGAAACGTATTCTGAAAACACCGGCAGCGAAGGTGATGGGCACGTCGTGATCGGGCCCGCATACAAGACCGACCCCGACCTGACCGACCTCGGCCGGCCTAAGGGAAAGCAGTTCGAGTTCAGCATGAAGCTGGCCGACAGCAAAATCTTCAAGGGCGACGACAAGACCCTCGAGCCGGCAAAGAAAGCGGTCCGCACGGATAGAAAGATTTTCGTCTATGTCCCCGCCGCCTATCAGGATGGCACGCCCGCCCCCTTCCTCATCATTCACGACGGCGCCGGCCCGTTGAACCTCGTCCGGCACGCGCTCGACAATCTCACCATTTCGAAGGATCCCAAGCGGCAATTGCCCGCGTTCATCGCCATCGCCGTGGAGAACGGCGGCAATGACGGGAAGAGCAGCGAGCGCGGCCTCGAGTATGACACCATGTCCGACCGCCTCGCCCGCTTCATCAACGACGAAGTGCTGCCCGCCGTACTGGCCGATGCGAAGATCAAGGCCGCCTATCCCAAGCTCGCCTTCACCACCAATCCCTGGGGGCACGCCGTGATGGGCTGCAGTTCCGGCGGCGCGGCGGCCTTGAGCATGGGGTGGTTTCGTCCCGATCTGTTTCGTCGCATCATTGCCTATTCGGGGACGTTCGTGGATCAGCAGGATGATGACGCGGCGGAGGAGGCGAAATTTCCCTTGGGCGCGTGGGAATATCATTCCAGCATGAAGCTCATCGAGAGCAGCGAGAAGAAGCCGTTGCGGATTTTCACGCACGTCTCGGAAAACGACAACCGGTCCAAGGATCCCGAGTCCACGTATCACAACTGGGTGATGGCCGGTGAACGGACGGCGGCCGCTTTGAAGGCCAAGGGCTACCATTACCGCTACGTGTTCAGCAAGGCGACCGGCCACTGTGACGGCCGCGTCTTCAACCAGACCCTGGCTGACACGCTCGTCTGGACCTGGCGCGGCTACCAAGCCGAGTAAACGCATCTCAACCGCGGGGAACCGCCGGCTCGGCTTCAGCCTGCCCTCATCCAGGGCTTCCGCCAACAACAGAGTCAAGATGCCGGCGGGTGCAGCTTGAAACTGTTCTTGAATTAGAAGGGGCAGCGATCCGATTCCGTAGTGAGGCAGGCGTCTCGCCCCTCATTCCCTCACTGAGTTCAAGGCGAGACGCCCGGGGACACAGCCGGGACGGCTGCGCCGCTAAGAACAGGATCCAGATGCACCCTTTTGCCGGCGGGACGGAGATGCCAGTTGCAGTTTGGGGGGCGCTCCGCTAATTCTCTGAGATGCGTTTCATCGGCACGGTCATCGAAAAATTACAGCGGCATCCCAAGCGGATTGTTTTCCCGGAGGGGACGGAGCCGCGCGTCCTGCAGGCGGCCCGTCAGTTTTTTTCACTGCGGCTCGGCGCGCCCATCCTGCTCGGCGACCGCACGAGGATCAAGCAGGCCGCTGCGCAGTTGAACGTGCCGTTGGAAGGCGTGCGCATCATCAACCCGGCCGAGAGCGACGAGCTGGAAGGGTTCGCCCAGCGCTACGAAAGCATTCGGCGGGGCAAGGGCATCAAGCTGGAAGAGGCGCGCGACGCGATGCGGAACCCAAATTATTTCGGCGCGATGATGGTGGCGATGCATCAGGCCGACGGGATTGTTTCCGGCGCGAGCGAGATCAGCGGCAGCACGCTGCGTCCGCTGTTTCAAATCATCAAGGTGGCCCCGAAAACCACCACCGCGTCGAGCTGCATGGTGATGGAGGTCGAGGACACGCGTTTCGGCGACCAGGGCGTGATGCTGCTCGGTGATTGCGGCGTGATCCCGGAGCCGAGCGTGGAGCAGTTGGCGGACATCGCGGTGTCCACGGCGCAGCTTGCGCGGCATCTGCTCGGCGTGCGTCCGCGCGTGGCGCTGCTTTCCTATTCGACGAAGGGCAGCGCGACGCATCCTTCCATCGGGCGGGTGCAGGCCGCGACCGCGCTGGCGCAGCAGAAGGCGCGCGCGAAAATGCTCGACGTGGATTTCGACGGCGAGCTGCAGGTCGATGCCGCGCTGGTGCCGGACATCGCCCAGCGGAAGCTGCCGGACAGCAAGGTGGCCGGGCGCGCGAACGTCCTGATCTTCCCCGACCTCAATTCCGGCAACATCGCCAGCAAACTCTTGCAGCACGTCGCGCGCGCGCACGCCTACGGGCAGATTTTGCTCGGCCTGGACCGGCCCGCCGCCGACGTGTCGCGCGGGTCGAACGCGCACGACATTCTGGGCGTCGCGGCGATTGTCGGCGCGCAGTCCATCGCCTACCGCGAGCTTTACCCCGAGGCCGGCCAGCGGCTGCCCGGCGAGTGAGGCAATTTTTCGTTTCTCCTCCACCTTGAAATGAACACTGAAACTCCGCGCGTCTTCATCGCCGCCACCCGGCAGAACGACGGCAAGACCACCACCTCGCTCGGCCTGCTCGCCGCCATGCAGCAGTATTATCCGCGCATCGGCTACATCAAGCCGGTCGGCCAGCGCTTCGTCGAGGTGGCCGAGTTCAAGATCGACGAGGACACCGTTTTGATGGACAGCGTTTACAAGCTGGACTGTCCGCTGGTGGACATGTCGCCCATCGCCATCGAGCCGGACTTCACGCGAAAATATCTCCAGGGCGCGAACAACGAGGCGCTCGTCAAAAAAATCCAGAAGGCCTTCGACCGCGTGGCGTGGGAAAAGGACTTCGTGCTCTGCGAAGGCTCCGGCCATGCCGGCGTCGGCGCGGTCTTTGATCTCTCCAACGCCCAGGTTGCAAAGGTGCTCGGCGCGAAAGTCGTCATCGTCACCCGCGGCGGCATCGGCAAGCCCATCGACGAGGTGGCGCTGAACCAGGCGCTCTTCGAGAAGGAAGGCGTCGAGGTCATCGGCGTCATCATCAACAAGGTTCTTCCCGAGAAGCTGGATTTCATCGCGGACTTCGCCCGGCGCGGTCTCAAGCGCAAGGGCCTCGAACTGCTCGGCGTGATCCCGAACCAACCGGTGCTGTCCCGGCCCACGCTCAAGTCGATCCGCGACGAACTGGGCGCGCAACTGCTCAACAGTCCGGCGCAACTCAGCAACGCCGTCGAAAAAGTGGTCGTCGGCGCGATGAGCGTGCAGAACGCCGTCCAGTATTTCAAACGGCGCGTGCTCGTCATCATTCCCGGTGACCGCGAGGACATCCTGCTCGCCGCCGCCGCCGCGCTCTGCCGGCAGGACAGCACCGGCCTGGCCGGCCTGGTTCTCACCGGCAATCTGAAACCCAGCGAGCGCGTCATAAAGCTCATCCGCGAAATGCCCTTTCCCGTGCTGCTCGCCAAGGATGACAGCTACGAAATCGCCTCCCAAGTCCACGATCTCATCGTCAAGACCGGCCCGGAGGACGCGGAAAAAATTAGCCTCATCCGCGCCATGATCGCCAAGCACATCGATGTAAAAAAAATTCTCGCCGCGCTCTGACCGGAGTGGTTCCATACGGCAACTTTCTGAGCAAACCCTCTTTAATGTTGAATTACCCTTCACGTGTCCGGCGGGGAGCCGGACGGAAATCCGGAGAGGTGCGGGGCGGAGACGTCCTGTCATCGCGGGAGGAGTTGCCGTCCGTCCCGCTTTTATTTCGCCCAGGTTTGTTCGCCCGCCGCGTGGCCGCTGGAATTTTTCTGGCCGTCAGTCTGCACGCCCAGGCCGAGCCCGCCGACAAGACTTGGGACTTTGCCGCCGGCAGTTCCATCTCCTCCTCGCCGGCCATCGGCGCGGACGGGACGATTTACTTCGGTTCCCACGACCGACTTTTTTACGCGCTCAAGCCGGACGGCACGAGGAAGTGGATCTACCCCACGGAAGGGCTGATCATGTCGTCGCCGGCCATCGGCGCGGATGGGACGATTTATTTCGGCTCGGACGGCGGCAAACTGTTCGCCCTGCTGCCGGATGGCTCACTCAAATGGTCTTTCGGCGCAGTCGGCCGTCTCTCCTCCTCGCCGACCCTCGGGCCGGACGGCACGATCTACATCGGCAGCTCGGACCGGAGCCTCTACGCGGTGAACGCAGACGGCACGAAGAAATGGTCGTTCGCGACGGCCGGGATCATCCAACGCGGCTCGGCCGCGGTCGGCCCGGACGGCGTGGTTTACATCGGGTCGAATGACAAGAACCTCTACGCGGTGAATGCGGACGGGACGAAGCGGTGGGTGTTCATCACGGGCGGAGCGATTTATGCCACGCCCACGCTGGGCGCGGACGGCACGATTTATATCGGCTCGCGCGACGGACTTTTTTACGCGCTCAATCCCGACGGAACAAAGAAATGGGAAATGACGGCGTCCGGCTCCGTTTCGTCCTCGGCGGCCCTCGCGCGGGACGGCACAATTTATTTCGGGTCGAGCAAAGGCGCAGTTTACGCGCTGAACCCCGACGGCACGAAGCGCTGGGAGTTTCTCGCCGCCGGCAACGTCGAGACCCCGACCCTGGGTGCGGACGGGACAATTTATTTCGGATCGGCTGACCGGAATTTTTACGCACTGCGGCCGGACGGGACGAAGAAGTGGTCCTACGCGGCCACCGGCGGCATCGCCTGCGCCCCGGCCATCGCGCTGGATGGAACGATTTATTTTGGCGGGGACGAAGGGAAATTCACCGCCTTGAAAGGGGACGGTCCGCTGCCCCAGGGCGCGCGTCCCATTTACCGGCAGAACCTCCACCTCGCCTCCACCAATTTCCCGAAGCCCGTCGCGCCCGCGCCGCCGGACGGGGTGGCCGCCAGCCAGGCAGCCTCGCTGACCGTGGTGCGCGTCAAGTGGAACAGCGCGCCTGGCGCGGGCGGTTACGAAGTCTGGCGGCACACGAGCGAAGACCGTGCCGCCGCCGGGCGCCTCGCCGCCGGGATCGCGGGCCGCACTTTTTTTGACGACACCAACGCCGTCGAGGAAGTCACCCATCATTACTGGGTGAAGGCGGTGAACGCGGGCGGGGCGGGCGGCTTCAGCCAGTCCGCCCAAGGTTCGCTGCGCTCGCGGGTGCCGGGCGACAAGCTCTGGGAATTCACGACCGGCGGGGCGGTCCATTCCTCGCCGGCCCTCGCGGCGGACGGCTCGGTTTATTTCGGCTCGATGGACACGAAGTTCTACGCGCTCAAACCGGATGGCACGCTGCAATGGGCCTTCCCCACCGGCGGACCGGTGGATTCCTCGCCGGTGCTCGCCGCGAACGGCACGATTTACTTTGGCTCGCACGACAAGAAACTTTACGCGCTCAAGCCAGACGGGACGAAGAAATGGGAGTTCGCGGCGGGCGGCTTCATCTCCTCCTCGCCGGCCCTCGGCTCCGACGGCGTGATTTATTTTGGCGCGTGGGACAAAAAAATTTACGCGCTCAAGCCGGACGGCTCGAAGAAGTGGGGGGCCGCGCTGGGGGACGACGTGCTTTCGTCACCGTCGGTCGGCGCGGATGGGACGGTTTACGTTGGCTGCCTAGACAAGAATTTGTACGCGCTCAAGCCCGACGGAACGGTAAAGTGGAAGTTTGCCACCGGCGACGCCGTGAGCGGTTCGGCGGCGATCGGCGCGGACGGGACGATCTATTTTGGCTCGCGCGACGCGAAGTTCTACGCGCTCAACCCGGACGGCTCCCAGAAATGGGCCTTCGAGACCCGCAGCGAGATCAGTTCGTCGCCGGCCCTCGGCGTGGACGGCGTAATCTATTTCGGCTCGGATGATTTTAACCTCTACGCGCTCAATCCGGACGGCTCCAAAAAATGGGCGGCCGCCACGGCCAACTCCATTCATTCCTCGGCGGCGCTCGATCGCGACGGCGTGATCTACATCGGCTCGAAGGATCGCAAGCTGCGCGCCTGCGGGCCGGACGGGAAGCCGCGCTGGGAATTCACCACCGGCTTCTGGGTGCAGTCCTCGCCGGCGATCGGCGCGGGCGGCACCATCTACGTCGGCTCCGGCGACCGGAAGTTGTATGCGATCAAGGGGCCGAAAAATTCCGGCAAGGCCCCCTGGCCGCAACTGCAACGCGACGCGGCGCGCACCGGGCGGATGACCGGCCAATAGCATGACGTTCCTCCAGCCATTCATTTTGTGGGGACTGCCGCTGCTGCTGCTGCCAATTCTCATTCATCTTTTCAACCGCCTCCGGCACCGCCCGATGCCGTGGGCGGCGATGATGTTCCTCCGCTCGGCCACGCGCAAATCCACCCGTTACGCGCGGCTGCGGCAGTTTCTCGTGCTGCTCTTTCGTGTCCTCGCCGTACTGGTGCTGATCCTCGCCCTGAGCCGTCCGCTCTCCGGCGGCTGGCTCGGCTGGATGATGGCCACCGCGCCGGACGTGATCCTGCTCGTGCAAGACCGCTCCGCCAGCATGGAGGTGCGCGATGCCGGAAACACCCTGACCCGGCGCGGCACGGCGCTGAAACTTTTTTCCGACGCGGCGCAGGGGTTTGAGGAATCGAGCCGGTTCGTCCTCCTCGAAAGCGCGGTCCGCGCTCCGCAGGAAATCGCCGGCGCGGCCACGCTCCCGGAATTGTCCGCGACCGCCGCGACCGACACCGCCGCCGACCTCCCGGCGCTGCTCCAGATCGCGCTCGACTGGTTCGCGCAAAACCGTCCCGGTTCCGGTGAAATCTGGATCGCGTCCGATTTGCAGCGCGCCAACTGGCGGCCCGAGAGCGACCGCTGGCCCGCGCTGGCCGCCGGTCTCGTCGCGTTGCCGCAGCGTGTCCGCATCCGGCTGCTCGCGCTCAACAAGGAGCCGGAGGCCAACGCCTCGGTCGCGATTCTGGAAGTGAACCGCCGCCAGCGCGCCGGCCAGGCCGCGCTGGAAATTATCCTCGACCTCGAACGCAACGCCACCGGCGCGGCCACGCTGCCGGTGGCGATCACGGTGGACGGCGCGCGTTCGCAGGTGGAATTAAAAATGGACGGCCAGTCGCTCCGCTACCGCCACACCGTGCCGCTCGCCGGCCGGGACGCGGAAGGCTGGGGCTTTGTCGAACTGCCGGCGGATGCGAACCTCGTGGATAATAAAAGTTTCTTCGTTTATGGCGCGCCGCCGGTCCTGCGTTCGGCGGTGGTCGCGACGGACGCGCCCAGCCGCCGCTTCCTGCAACTGGCCGCCGCGCCCGATCCGAAAAACACCAACCAGATTTGCGAGGTCATCGCGCCCGCTGCGGTCGAGAGCGCGAACTGGGGGGACTACGCGATGGTCGTCTGGCAGGGCGCGCCGCCAGCCGGCCCGGTGGCGGCACGGCTGCAGGCCTTCGCCGAGGCAGGCGGGATGCTGGTTTTCTTTCCGCCGGCCGACGCCGGAAAATTTGAAACTGCCGGCTGGGGCGAACTGCAAACCGCGCCCGCCGACCAGCCGTTTCAAATTTCAAAGTGGGAGGAAACCGATGGGCCGCTCGCCAAAACCGAGGAAGGGCTGGCGCTGCCGCTGGCCGAACTCGTGGTGCAAAAGCGGCAGGCCATCATCGGGGAAAAAACCGCCCTCGCCACCTTCGGCGACGGCTCGGCGTTTCTGACGCGGCGCGCGGCGGGCCAGGGGCAGATTCTTTTTTGCGCGTCGTTGCCGAACGCCGAGTGGTCGGACCTCAACGACGGTGCGGTGCTGGTGCCGATGCTGCAACGCTTGCTCCAGGACGGCGGGCGGCGGTTCGCGCGGGCTGGCTTTCTGGAGTGCGGCGATACGGTGACGCTGGGCGGGGAACGCTGGACGCCGGTTGACACCACCGCGCCGAAGGAGATTCGCCTGCGCGCCGGAGTGTATCGCGGCGGCGGGCGGTTGGTCGCGGTGAACCGTCCGGCGCGCGAAGACGATCGGGAGATTCTGGAGGCGGCCAAGGCGAAGGCGCTGTTCGGCGCGCTGCCGGTGCAGTTGTTCGAGGAACAGCGCAGCGGCGAAGGCCGGGCGCAGTCGGAATTGTGGCGGCTGTTTCTGTTCGGCGTGGCGGTGTTCCTGATCGTCGAGGCGGTGCTGATCCTGCCCGGCCGCGAGGAGCGGACGGATTTGAAAACCCCCAGGAGGGTCGCGACATGACGGGCCACTGGTCATTCTCCGCGCCGTTCCTGATCCTCGCGCTGGCGGCGCTGGTCTGGCTCGTCTCGGCCTGGCTGTGCTGGGCAAACTGGCGGCGGCGCGGCGGCGGCGGAAAAATTCTCGCGCTCGAAGGCTTGCGCCTGCTGGTGATGACGATGATCGGCCTCACCCTGCTGCGGCCGGAGTTCGTCAGGAAAATTATCATCACCGAGCAGCCGGAGATCGTCATCCTCGGCGACGCTTCCGGCAGCATGGTGACGCGCGACGTGGTGGTCGGGGAGGGGAACGTGCTGCGCCGCGACGAGTGGCTGGCCGAACGGCGCGCGACGAATTTCTGGAGGCCGCTGGAGAAGAATGCGCGGGTGATCGTTGAGGATTTTTCCAAGCCGTCCACCAACGCCGGGCCAGCGCGTTTCGACGAGGGCACCGACCTGAACGCCGCGCTTGAGGCGCTGTTGCAACGGCAGAAAAATCTCAAGGCCGTGCTGATCCTCTCGGACGGCGACTGGAACCTGGGCCAGTCGCCGCTCGGGGCCGCGACCCGTTTCCGCGCGCGCAACGTGCCGGTCTATTCGGTGGCGATTGGCAGCGAGACGCCGCTGCCCGACCTGGTGCTGCTGCCGGTGGCCGCGCCGTCCTACGGGCTGCTGGGCGAACAGATTTCCATTCCGTTCAAGGTGCAAAGTTATTTGCCGCGCGAAGTGAAAACCACCGTGACGCTCAAGGGCGGCAACGGCGTGGAGGTGCGGAAGGAGATCACCGTCCCGGCCTGGGGGCAGTTGCAGGATTCGCTGGTGATGGCGCCGCGCGCGCTCGGCGAGTTCACCTTCAACCTCAAGCTGCCGGTGCAGCCGGAGGAGGCGCTGCCCGACAACAACGAGCAGGATTTCCGCATCGCCATCCGCACCGAGAAGCTCAACGTGCTGGTCGTCGAATCGCTGCCGCGCTGGGAATATCGTTTCCTCCGCAACGCCCTCGCGCGGGATCCGGGCGTGGACATGCGCTGCCTGCTGTTTCATCCGGGCATGGCCGTCGGCTCGGGGAGCAATTACCTGAGCGCGTTTCCGGAGAGCAAGGAGGCGCTCGCCAAATACGACGTGGTTTTCCTGGGCGATGTCGGCCTCGGCGGCAACGAGTTGACCAGCCGCGACACCGAGCTGATCAAGGGCCTCGTCGAGCAGCAGGGCAGCGGGCTGGTCTTCCTGCCCGGCGCGCGCGGGCGGCAACTGACGTTCGCTTCCGACCCGATCAGCGAGCTGCTGCCGGTGGTCTTTGACGACAAAAAATCCGAGGGCATCGCGGCGGCGAATGAGTCCAACCTCATCCTGACCACGGCGGGCCGGGGCCATTTCCTGACCCTGCTGGCGTCGGACGAAAACCGCAATGAAGCCATCTGGAAAAATCTGCCGGGCTTTTACTGGAGCGCCGCCGTGCAGCGCAGCCGGCCCGGCTCGGAAGTGCTGGCCGTCCACTCGGCGATGCGCAACGCCGGAGGCAGGGTGCCCTTGCTCGTGACCCGGCCCTTCGGCAGCGGCGAGGTGCTCTTCATGGGCACGGACAGCGCATGGCGCTGGCGGCGCGGGGTCGAGGACAAGTATCACTACCGTTTCTGGGGGCAGGTCGTGCGCTGGATGTCGCACAAGCGGCACATGGCGCAGGGCGAGGGGATTCGCCTTTCGTTCAGCCCGGAAAATCCGCGCGTCGGCGAAGGGGTTTTCTTCCAGGCGACCCTGCTCGATCTGGACAGTGCGTCGGAGCGCGAGACGGTGACGGCGAAAATTGTCGCCCCGTCCGGCCGGGCCGAGCGGTTGGAGTTCGCGCCGGTCACGGGCGGCTGGGGCGTTTACAAAAGCGGCTTTACCCCGCGCGAGGGCGGCCAATACAAGCTGACCGTCGCCGGCGAAAAGGGCGGACGCCGGCTCGAAACGGAGATCCTCGTGGACCAGCCGCAGCGGGAAAAAATTGGCCAGCCGGCCAACGCCGCCGTGCTGCGCGAGCTGGCCGACCTGACGCGCGGTGCCAGCGTCACGACGGGCAGTCTGGACGAGCTGGTGAAGAAAATCTCGGCGCTCCCGGAGACCGAGCCGGTCGAGCGGCGGCTCCGGCTGTGGTCGAATCCGTGGTGGGGCGGACTCATCCTTTTACTGCTGGGCATTTACTGGACGGTGCGGAAAGTTGCAGGCATGATTTAACGCACCTGGATTATGAAACATCAAACCAGCTATCCCACCCAACTGCCCGAGAATCTGCGTCTCAAGTTCCAGGCCCTGGAGCGGCGGCTCTGGTGGGTGGACACGACCATCGCGGTCTGCGGCGCATTGAGCGGGCTGATCATTTCCTACGCGCTGATTTTTATTTCCGACCGG